>CAIJOK010000107.1 GCA_903822205.1 uncultured beta proteobacterium
CAGTAGTGCGTGACTTGCGTGTCGTATGGCTTCGGTCTTGGAGTTTTTTTGCATAGAAGGAATAGTAACAAGCACCGGCATCTGAATTCATCTGAATCGGCATGCGACTTCACCTCTGTCCCGCTTTAAGTGGGAAGCCCGCAGTCGTCTATCGTGACCGGTGTCCAAATTTCCACGATCGGGGGCGACGTGGTGGCCGCTGTTGGACAAATACCCACAGACTTCCAGCGCGTCCAAAACATACCTGATGCAAGCGCAAAACTGATAGCACCTTACCAGTTCAACGCAAGCCCCCTGGTCAGGCAAACGCCCACAGGTGAACGCCAACTGGGGCAATTGATCATTTATGCCGACAAGTCGGTGGCCATCAGTCGCGTCAAATACAGCTTTTTTGTCATTCTGATCAACTCGCTGGTCAAGACTGCCGGCCTGTGGCTCATTTTTTATCTTGTGATCTCCAAGGGACTTTCCCGCCACCTGTCGCATTTGACCGAGGTTGTCTCCAAGTTTGAATTTGCCGCAGACTCCCAAGAGATCATGACACTCGACTATCCACACCAGGATGAATTGGGCCGGTTGCTGGGGTCCATGCAAAAAATGCAATGGCGGCTGTATTCTGCCCATCACGAGCTTGCACAGGTCAATGTGCGACTGGAAGAGATCGTGACCGAGCGAACGCTGTATCTGTCTGAGGCGCTGCAATTCAACGAGACCATCTTGCTCAGTTCGCCCTTGTCCATGGGCGTTTACACCGCGACAGGCGCTTGCATGATGGTCAACGCCGCGTATGCCAGGCTGATGGGAGTGACACGTGACACGTTGCTTGCGCAAAATTTCAATGACATGCCGTGCTGGCAACAATCAGGTCTATTGGGCGACTGTGAAACGGCTTTGCACCTGCAAAACCCTGTCAACCGAGAGCTCAAAATGCATACATCCTCTGGCATCGATGTATGGGTTGAAAGCCGCGTTTTACCCATTCACCTGAAGGGTCAAGACCACTTGTTGGTTCAGTTGATCGACCTGACCGAGCGCAAGCGTGCCGAAGAAGAATGGCGGCACTATGCTACCCACGATGTGCTCACCCGTCTGCCTAACCGGAGGCTGTTGCTGGACCGATTGAAACAGGCGGTGACGAGCAGCCATCGATACCACCAGTATGGCGCAATATTGTTTCTTGACCTAAATAAATTCAAGTACTTAAACGATACCCACGGACATGAAGCCGGTGACTTGTTGCTGATCGAAGTGGCAAGACGTTTAAAACAAGCCACGCGAGAAGTGGATACCGTTGCCCGTCTGGGGGGGGATGAATTTGTGGTGGTGCTTGAAACTCTGGGCACAGATGCAGGTCAAGCGACACACTTTGCGGGCCTTTTGGCCAACAAACTTCGCCAACTGCTGTCTGAAGAATACGTGTTGGGCGACATCCGACACCAAGGGTCAGCCAGCATCGGGATCACCCTCTTTGGTGGTGATTGCCATGACCCTGACCAGTTGCTTAAGGATGCCGATGCGGCCATGTACGAGGCCAAACGGGGGATTGGACGGTGATCAAGGTCACGCGCATGGTCTCAATCGGCAGGTAAACCTGATGGGGAAAGCGCTTCGATTGTGGCTTTGAGATGAGATGGACCGAACTGCTCGTCAGGACGAACCCAGCGTATGCGCCACAGTCACCAGTTGCTCCATTTTGGCCAGGGCAGCCCCAGACACCAGGGCGGCCCTGGCTTGATCGATGCCCTCTGCGATCGATGAGGCGACATTGGCGGCATACAGGGCTACGCCGGCATTCAAGATCACGATCTCTTTGGCGGGGCCGTTGACATTGTTCAAAACCCCCAGCAGCATGGCGCGGGATTGTTCAGGGTTATCAACTTTGAAGGCGCGGCTACTGGCCATGGACAAACCAAAATCCTCGGGATGAATTTCGTATTCGGTCACCGTGCCGTTGCAAAGCTCTCCCACCAGCGTGGCGGCCCCCAGACTGACCTCGTCCATACCGTCCTGACCATAGACCACCAAGGCGTGTTCTGCGCCCAAACGCTGAAGGGCACGCACCTGGATACCCACCAGGTCAGGATGAAAGACCCCCATCAAAATGTGAGGCGCACCAGCAGGGTTGGTCAGTGGCCCCAGCAGGTTAAAAATCGTTTTAACCCCCATTTCGCGCCGTATGGGCGCAACGTGTTTCATGGCTGGATGGTGGTTGGGCGCAAACATAAACCCCACGCCCACCTGGGCAATGCACTGGGCAATGGCCAGCGGGGGCAGGTTGATATGAACCCCCAGAGACTCCATCACGTCGGCACTGCCGCTTTTGCTGCTGACGCTGCGCCCGCCGTGTTTGCTGACACGCGCCCCTGCGGCTGCGGCCACAAAGGTGGCACAGGTCGAAATATTGAACGTGTGCGAACCATCGCCGCCAGTGCCCACAATGTCCAGCAAGTGGGTTTTGTCGGCTACCGGGACACGCGTACAAAACTCTCGCATCACCTGCGCGGCGGCTGTGATCTCGCCGATGGTTTCTTTTTTGACCCGCAAGCCCACAATAAAGGCTGCCAGCAGCACCGGTGACCACTCACCGTTCATGATCTGGCGCATGACGCAAAGCATTTCGTCATGAAAAATCTCGCGGTGTTCGATCGTGCGCAACAGCGCGGCCTGTGGGGTCATGGGGGGGGTAGGACTCATGGTGATCACAAGGATAGGGACTGAGGGGGGGGCATAGGTGGCTTGATTGTCGCGAGAACAACGATGCCCCGCGTGACACACCCCTGTCGAAAAACAAGAATCATAAGCGTGAAGTAACATTGATACCATGAGTCCAGAACTGTCCATCAAGCTTGCGACCGCAGTAGAGAATATGCCCGCGTTCCCAAAAAGTGTCCAAAAAATCGTGGAGCTCACGCGTGATGTCAATTGCACCCCCAAGGACCTGGTTGATGTGATCGACAAAGACCCTGTCGTGACCATCAAAATACTAAAAGTTGTCAACTCAGCCTATTACAGTCTGCCAAAGCAAATCACCTCCGTCAACCACGCCGTGGTTCATCTGGGCTTTAACACCATCAAAAATCTGGCGATCAGCATCGCTGCCATCGGCACACTGCCCAAGCACAACGCTGCGGGCTTTGATGTGGGACAGTACCTGCTGCACTCGCTTTCCACGGCAGGCATTGCCAAACAAATGGTCAACCGGCTTCATGACACCGAAGATGTCGATTGTTTTATCGCGGGGCTGCTGCACGACTTTGGCAAGGTGGTGTTAGCCCAGTTTATGCCCCTGGAATTCGGGCAGGCGCTACAGACCTGTCAAGCCGACGGCTCTTCGCTACACTCGGCCCTTCAAAAAATTCTAGGCATCGACCACGCTGTGGTCGGTGCCATGCTGGTCCAAAAGTGGCACTTTGCCCCCGAACTCATTGAAACCATCGCCTGCCAGTCTGATGTCGAATTCCAAGATACATCCGCCATTGCCTGCGTATTTACGGCCAACCAAATCAGCAAGCAGCTTGGTTTTGGCTTTGGTGGCAACCCCCATATTGACCAGCTTCCCGATCAAATCGCCGCTCGCATGGGGGGCTCGCTCGATGACATCATCAACTCCACCGGTAACCTGAACGCAACGTTCGAGGAAGCTAAAGTTTTTGCAAAAATTTAGAGGCACGGCATGAAAGTTAAGTTTTGGGGCGTTCGCGGTTCAATTGCATCACCTGGCCCCGCCACCGTGCGCTATGGCGGCAACACCACTTGCATTGAGATTCGCACGGACAAAAACGAGCTGATCATTTTGGATGCCGGCACGGGTATATTTCCGCTGTCGCAAACCTTGCTTTGCGAACTGCCCATCACAGCCAATGTGTTGATCACCCATTCGCACTGGGACCACATTCAAGGCCTGCCGTTTTTTATACCCAACTTTATCCCCGGCAACACCTTGCGACTGCACGGTGCCTTTGACCCCGTGTCTGGCAAAGGGGTTGAACAAGTGATGTCCGTACAGCTTCAGTACAGTTACTTTCCGGTGCGAGAAGACGAGATGAAAGCCCGCATCCAATACATCACCCTGGCCCCCGAACAAAGCATCCAGATAGGGTCGGCCACGGTCACCCCCTACCTGATGAACCATCCCGTGATCAACTTTGCGTATCGCATCGATGCCGACGGCAAGTCTGTTTTTTTTACCGGTGACCACGAGCCTTGGCCCAACATCTATGCCCCCGGCGACGAAGACTTTAACGAATACCAAGCCTTGGTCGATGAAAAATTGGAACACATCTTGCACGCCATGCAGGGGGTGGATGTTCTCATCGCAGACTGCTCTTACACCGCCCTGGAATACCCCGCAAAAAGGGGCTGGGGCCACGGCACCTTTCACTCCAGCATGCGCTACGCCAGCTTGGCCGGTGCCAAGGTGTTGTTTTGTACGCACCATGAGCCTACCCGCAGCGACGATGCACTGGAGGCCGCCTTTGCCAATGCCCTTGCCGACTACCCCAGGCAGACCAACGGCCCCGACTATCGTTTGGCCCGTGAAGGCGATTGTTTTGAGTTTTGACGGATCCTCAGGGTGTGCTCACATGGAGGCAACCCAGAACGCTGATGCCGCTGAGCTGGGCAAATTTTCAGACCTGGCCCACCATTGGTGGGATGTTGACGGCCCGTGTCGCCCTCTGCACCAGATCAACCCCCTGCGGCTGGATTGGATCAACCATCTGTGCCCTTTGAACGGTCTGGCAGCCTTGGATGTCGGCTGCGGCGGCGGCATCCTGACAGAGTCCATGGCCCGTCAAGGTGCAACGGCCACAGGCATTGATTTATCGGCCCAAGCACTGAAAGTGGCCAGGCTTCATGCGATCGAGTCCCCGACCGAAACAGGCACTCTGCGGTACCTTGAATCTAGCGCCGAGGCCCTGGCTGCGCGCCAACTGGACAGTTTTGACCTAGTCACCTGCATGGAAATGCTGGAGCATGTCCCTGACCCCGCGTCCGTGGTCCAGGCCTGTGCCACTCTGGTCAGGCCCGGCGGGTGGGTATTTTTCTCCACACTTAACCGCAATATCAAGTCTTTTTTGTGGGCGATCGTGGGGGCTGAGTACGTGCTCAACCTGCTGCCACACGGCACGCACGACTACCACCGGCTGATCCGCCCTTCTGAACTTGCCCTGTTTTGCAGGCGTGCGGGGCTGTCTGTCGTGCAGACCCGGGGCCTGTCCTACAACCCCCTGACACGGCGCTACGCGTTGAATGCTGATGTCGGTGTCAATTATTTACTGGCCACCCAAAAATGGACCGGCTCTCACGCTCTTTCTCCATGACAACAACCATTGCGCACCCTGCCCCTTTGTTTTGGGACATTCAGGCGGTTTTGTTTGACCTAGACGGCACTTTGATCGACAGTGCTCCTGACCTGTCTGCGGCGGCCAACACCGTGCGGGCACAGCATGGACTGCCTGCCCTGCCAGTTGATCTCTACCGTCCCGTGATCGGTGCGGGGGCACCGGGTATTCTGGGCGTTGCGTTTGACATCGATGCCGAACACCCTGACTTCGACACGCTGCGGGGTCAGTTTTATGCCGCTTACGCGCAATGTTTAACCCAGCACACGGTGGTCTTTGCCGGCGTTGCGGCATTGATCGACGGTCTGCTGTCTTGTGGCCTGTTGTGGGGCATCGTCACCAATAAATCAGAGCGTTTCACCTTGCCCATGACAGCAGCCATCCCGCTGTTTGCCAGTGCAGGGGCGATCGTCAGTGGCGATACCACCCCTTACGCCAAGCCCCACCCCCTGCCGCTGCAAGAGGCCGCACGTCGTTTGGGGGTGGTGCCAGAGCGGTGTATTTATGTGGGTGACGACGCACGCGACATCGTGGCGGGCCGGGCCGCCGGCATGGGCACAGTGGCTGCTGGCTATGGCTACCTGGGCCAAAAGAGCGACATCAGTCAGTGGGGTGCCCACGCCATCATCCAATCGACCGAGGAGCTGTTGCCCTTGATCGCCCACAAGGCAAGATCACTGGCTTAAACTTCAATAGCCCCATCAACCAAGGACCATCACATGAAAAACCACATCAAACTTGTCACATTACCCATCCTGGCTAGCTCGCTCGTCGCAGTCAGCCTAAGTGCTGTCGCCCAGCAGGCCCCTAAACCAGAGCAATTTATCAAGTGGCGTCAGTCTGCCTTTCAGGTGGTCGCTTGGAGCACCAGTCGCATCAAGGCCAATGTCGAAGGTCAGTACAACAAGGAAGAAGTCGTCAAAGCCGCCAACACGATTGCGGCCATCGCCAACGGTGGTCTGGGTTCGCTGTTTGCGGTCGGCACAGAGACAGGTCGTGGCTGGCATGACACAACAGCCAAACCAGCGTTGTTTGCAACTGGTAGCAAGGTTGGCGACTACGCTGCTGCTTTTGCCAAAGAATCTACAGAACTTGCCCACCTCGCTGCCAGTTCAGATCAGGCCCATGTGAAAGAGCAATTCGGCAAGCTCAGCAGTACCTGCAAGACCTGTCACGACGATTACAAAGTTAAAGACTAAAGCCCAATGAACAACGCTACAGCAAACCCGCTGCGCATACGCTTGTGGGATGTTCCAACACGTTTATGCCATTGGTTGTTGCTGGTTGCCGTTGTGACAGCGATTGTGAGCGGCATGGTGGGTGGCGACTGGATGGAACTGCATGGCAGGGCCGGCCTTTCGATCGTTGGCTTGCTTGCGTTTCGGCTGATGTGGGGCTTTGTGGGTAACCACTATGCACGCTTTGTCAATTTTTTCCCAGTTCCGTCGCGGCTTCTCAGCTATTTTCATGGTCGATGGCATGGTTTTGGGCATAACCCGCTGGGTGCGCTGTCCGTGTTTGCCATGCTGGCACTGCTATTGCTTCAGGTCAGCACTGGACTGTTTGGCAACGACGAGATCGCATTCACAGGCCCCTTGGTTAGCCTTGTCAGTGAGGCACTTTCATTGCGTCTTACAGGACTGCACCGTTTGTTGTCGAGTGTGCTGTTGGGTTTGTTGATCTTGCATCTGGCGGCTGTGCTGTTTCACACATTTGTCAAAAAAGACAATTTGATCAAGCCGATGCTGACGGGTTTCAAGGACAGCAAAGATCATCAAACAGATACAGATACAGAGCCAAAGTCAGCGGGGTGGGTCGCACTGAGCAGTGCTCTGGCCGTGGCGGCCATGGCAGTCTGTCTTGCCAGCGGTGTCCTACTGTGTAAGGCATCAGCCAAATCGGTGATGCCCCATGCAACGCAAACTTCGATGCCCACAAAACCAGCCTGGTGAGTAATGCACGCAGGACATACTCAAAATTGTTACAGCTAGGCGTACCGACGAAGACAGTACACGGTGGTACAGCAAAACGGTGCAACAACGCCGTGGCGGTTTTGCGTAAGTCCTAGCACATTGAAAACTCTCAAAACCGGTTCTCTCGAATCAGTCCACATGTTTTTTCTGTTTTCTGAGAAGACCCCCTAGCCTCTTTGGCAAATGACACTGATCGGGCCACCGTCTGCATGGACAGGTCAGAGCCGTCCGTGGGAACCAGAATGTGTTTGAACATGTGTGTTATTTCTTAAAGGTGGAATCAGTGGCCACTTGGCACACCCCCTCAAAGTGGATCAGTTTTCAGTCGGCATCAACACGGGTGAAGGGGCACTCAATGGATACGACTAACGAGCATCCAATCTAAAAAATTCAACAGTTTGTACCAAATCTTGCGCTTGTGCATTGAGCGATTCAGCAGCAGCGGCCATTTCTTCAACCAATGCAGCGTTTTGTTGCGTTGTGTGATCCATGCGCATAATGGATTCAACGACTTGAATAATGCCTGTACCTTGCTCTTCGCTTGCGATTTGTATTTCGCCCATGATGTGAGTGACATTTTTGACACTTGTGACGACCTCTTGCATCGTAGCACCCGCCATATCCACCAATTGAGACCCACGTTCCACACTATCAACGCTGGCACCGATGAGCAACTTGATCTCTTTGGCCGCATCTGCTGACCTACCTGCAAGGGAACGTACTTCAGAGGCAACTACTGCAAATCCACGTCCTTGCGGTCCAGCACGTGCAGCTTCGACTGAGGCATTCAAGGCCAAAATGTTAGATTGGAATGCGATTCCGTCAATAACAGCGATGATTTCTGTAATTTTGTGTGATGATTCATTAATGCGTTTCATGGTTTCCACCACCTGCGTCATGACCTGGCCACCTTGGGATGCAACGCTGGATGCACTGATCACCAGATCGTTTGCTTGTCGCGCATTTGCCGTATTGCGCGTGACTCTTGACTTAAGCTCTTCCATAGACGCTTCTGTTTGTTGGAGTGAACTTGCTTGTTCTGCTGTGCGAGCAGCTAAATCATTGTTGCCATGTGCGATTTGTTCGCTTGCAGTAGACACACTCTCTGCGCCTTGACGCACATTTCCAACCACATCCGCCAAGCATGTTTGCATTCGCTTGAGTTGGAGCATCACGCTGTCGGTGTCACCCGATTTGAGAATGATGGGCGTACACAAGTCACCATGGGCAACGGATTTTGCAAAATTAGCGACTTCGATAGGTTCTGCACCAAATTGTGAAAGTGATTTTTCAATAATCCAGCCAAATAGAATGAATAAAATAAATTGTAAAGCAGCTTGTCCGAACCACAAGAATCGTTTTATTCTTTGGATTTCATTCATGTCATCTTTAATGTCGATCGTTACACTTGCGGCACCAAGTACAGTGCCTTCATCCACAGCGTGGCAACGCATACAGTTAATAGTGCGAAATTCTTTATGAGCGACAAATGGAATAACAGCTCTGAGTTTTGCAGTTTCATTATCAATAGTCTCTCTGAACTGTATTTTTCCGCTTGATAAGACACTTTTATCCATGTCATCAATAGCCTTTTCCTGCATCGATCCTTCGCCAAATTCATCGATAGTACCTTTGCCACGGATAACACGAAATTCCTGAATTTTTTCAGATACACCAATTTTCTTAATGAATAATTCCCGACTTGGCATGTCACTGATGACATCTTCACCTCCTAATTTTGTTAACATTAATGCGTTTAAGCCATTGATTGCACCATCTGAAATAGAAATTAATCGTTCCTGTGCGGCAAGCAATTTTGATTGCTCAAAACTTTTCATCAGCCAAACTTGTGCGGCAAGTAACGAAACCAATAAAACTACTTGGATTGATAGCTGAAGTTTGACTTTTAAACTAATCATGATTTAATACTTTTTAATGTAAATTACATTTGCGATTATTTAAGGCTGTGGTCATAGGGGTTACTTTTGGCCTTGGTTCATCATAAAACGCCTGGACCCATGCGCCTTTGCTCACTTTTTTAGGCAAAGTTACCCCTGCCCAATCATTATGCCGGATAGCCTGTAGGCCACTTGGAGCAGAAAGCGCAGAATCGCAGGGGGTCTGATAAAGCAACCCTTCACTGCGCCAAACCTGCGAGGTTACGGCAACTCTGACCTGGCCATGCGCCCCACGATCACGCTGGCCCTGCCGGCCACATAGCTTGAATGCGGTAGTTTTTCAAAATACTTGGGTCTTGGCAGCATCACCGCCAGTCGAGCGGCTTCATAGGCTGAAAGCTGCGCGGCCGGTTTGCCAAAGTAATGACGTGCTGCGGCCTCAGCCCCAAAGACCCCTTCACCCCACTCCACATGGTTCAGATAGATCTCAAGAATGCGAGGCTTGTCCAGCAAGGCCTCCAGCAACATGGTCAAAAACAGCTCTTGGCCTTTTCGCAGCAGCGTGCGCTCGCCAGACAAAAACAAATTTTTAGCCAATTGCTGGGTGATGGTCGATCCACCATAAACCTTGGGCGGTTTGGCGGGGTGGGTGGGGCGGGATGCCTGCTGTGTGGCACGGGTGTTTTTTTGCCAGGCTTTCTCGATGGCATTCCAGTCCACCCCATCGTGATTGACAAAACCGTCGTCTTCGCAGGCAATGACAGCGCGCTTCAAGTGGTCTGAAATGTTGGCGTAAGACACCCACTGCTGATGCCAGTTGGCACTGCCCTGGCCCACCACCACGCGCCAGGCCTCAGACCGTTCAAAGGCCGTGGACTGGGGGGTAAGCACCTGCATCATGGCGATGCGCCCCACAAAAAACAACTGGAGCAGCACCAGTGCCACCACCATCAGCACCAGCCACCGCCAGGCAGTACCAACAATCCTCGTACCCCTCATACCCCTCACACGCATCACACGCATCCCAATTCGCATCAGATCAACAAGGTGTGCCATCGATCACGCAGTTGCGCTACCACATCGACCGTTGGAGGGCGAACCCCGCGCCAGATCAAAAATGCCTCAGCGGCTTGTTCAACCAGCATACCCAACCCATCGCGAGGCACTGCGCCATGTTGCCTGGCCCAGTCCAAAAAACCCTGGGCCTGGGGGCCGTACATCAAGTCATAGGCCAATGCACCGCGCCCCAAAACATGGCCCCCTACTGGCACACCCGCTCCCTGCAGGCTGCAAGCTGTGGCGTTGATGACGACATCAAAAGGCCTTTCCATCGTCTGAACAGACGGTACGGCCTGCAAATCAAGGGCCTGAAGCGCAACACCTTGCAGCGATGCCAGTGCCTGGTGACTTTCAACCAGCGATTGCGCACGGTGCAAAGTGCGGTTGGTCACACCAATATGGGCCGGCCGGCTGTCGATCAGCGGCCCCAAAATGCCTGCGGCGGCCCCGCCTGCGCCGATCAGCAAGAGCCTGATGCCCCGCAGCGACACGCCGGCGTGTTGCACGATGTCAGTGACCAAGCCAATGCCGTCGGTGTTGTCCGCCCAAATTTGCCCGTCCTTCAAACTCAACACATTGGCGGCCTGTGCCAATTGGCAGCGTGGACTGAGGTGCTGAGCCAGGCGTGCAGCCAAGTGCTTGAACGGCACGGTGATGCTGCAACCGCGCACACCGCTGGCGATCAGGGCGTTGAGGCCATCGGCAAAACCATCGGGTGCCATATCACAGGCATCGTAAGACAGCGCCTGGCCGGTTAGCCTGGCAAAGCAAGCGTGAATCCAGGGCGACCGGCTGTGTGCGACAGGATGACCCAGAACACAGTAGCGGTCAAGGGGCGCAGTGGATGCCATGAAACGATGATCGAAGCACGGTCACGGTGTGAGATCCAGGTGACCCGCAGTTTGTTCTGGACAACGAGGGCGGATACTTCGATCAGCCTTGGCTGTGTGTGCGATCCAGCGTATTGGCGATCAGTTTGCTCAGTTTGTCGGCTGCACCTGACAGGGCCTGATTGAGGTTGGCGGCCTGGTGTTTGACGGCCAAGGGTTGGTGGCCTTCAACGCGGGCTTCCATCGTGCATTGCTTGTTTTCGGGGGTGTGTTTTTTACCTGCGTTCTCATCGCTCAGATGAACCTCAAGCCGCGAGATTTGGCCCTCAAACCGGTGCAAAGCCTGCGTCACCGTGGTGCTGGCCCACTTGAACATGGCCTCGCTGCCGTCGATGTGGTTGTCGGTGTGAATTTGAACTTGCATGGTGGCCTATGAATAGTCGAGATCAAAAAAAGCCTTCAGGCTACCGTATGGGGGCATCGTCAGACCGTGGGTGGCACTGACCGCAAGAGGATTGGATGCACCTTGGCTGCCAGTGGCTTGGCATTCTAAAATCAAAACATGCGTTTATGGCTTCAATACGGTGTCTTGTCTGCTCTAGTTATGGTAGCTTCTGGTGTCGATGCAGACTGGGGTTGCAGCGACTTTGATGCCAAATTGCCCAACGTCAAGCGCATCTTGTGTACCGATGCCAAGTTAAAGCCCGGCGGCAGTTACAGCGTCCAGGGCCGGCCCTTGCTGGTCAGCGACAGTGTGCCCAAGCCATTACAAAAACAATTACAAAAACAATTACAAAAACAATTACAAAAACAATTACAAAAACAATTGCCCCCACACGCACAGCAACGGGTGCTGGTGATCGCAGCCATGCACGGCGATGAGTTTTCTGCGGCATCGCTGGCCTTGCACTGGCTTAAACAAGCGCAGCAGGCCCCCGGGCACACCCACTGGCGTTTCATTCCGCTCTTGAACCCCGACGGACTGATGCACAAGCCACCCCAGCGTGCCAATGCCCACGGCGTGGATTTGAACCGCAACTTTCCAACCCCCGACTGGCAAAACCTGGCCCGCAAGTACTGGGAACACGACACCCGCAAAGACCCACGTCGCTGGCCAGGCAAAGCCCCCTTGAGCGAGCCTGAATCCACGTATGTGTTCAATGAGATCAAAAGCTTCAAACCCAACGTGATCGTCAGCATCCACGCCCCCTATGGGGTGCTGGACTTTGACGGCCCCGTCATGCCGCCCAGCCGTCTGGGCCGCTTGTACTTGAGCCAGGTGGGCATTTTTCCGGGGTCATTGGGCAATTACGCAGGCGTGCAAGGCGGCATACCCGTGGTGACTGTTGAACTGCCCAATGCACGGCACACGCCGCCTGATGCCGAGATGCAAAAGATGTGGAACGACCTGCGCACATGGCTGGATCAGCCCCCTGTGCCCAAGGTGGCCCCGCCGACCCTCCCCGCCAGTGCATCCAGCAGAGCTTCAAGTAGCGCATCAAGCCCTACGCCAGATCAGCGTGCTCCCTAGCGCCCCCAGGGCCGCCCCCTAAAATCATTGGCATGATTTCATCCCCTTGCCCCACCCCACCCCCACCGACCACCCGCGCCAACCCTAGCCCATCCAGCCACTTTTTGCGCCAGATCATCGAGTCTGATCTCGACCGTGGCACTTACGCCGGCAGGCGCTGGGCGGGCAGTCCGGGCGATGCCGCCCACCACGGCGCTGGTGCGCCTGACCCCGCAAAAATTCGCACCCGATTTCCGCCAGAGCCTAACGGCTACCTGCACATCGGCCACGCCAAAAGCATCTGCCTTAACTT
Source organism: uncultured beta proteobacterium (assembly GCA_903822205.1). Lineage (GTDB taxonomy): Bacteria > Pseudomonadota > Gammaproteobacteria > Burkholderiales > Burkholderiaceae_C > Rhodoferax. Next base: position 12,926 of record CAIJOK010000107.1, read on the forward strand.
TGGTCTGGCACGCGACTATGGCGGCGTTTGCCACCTGCGCTTTGACGACACCAACCCCGAAAAAGAAGACACCGAATACGTCGATGGCATCATCGATGCCGTCAAGTGGCTGGGGTTTGAGTGGAATGGCGGCCCGGACGCTTTACCTTACTATGCCAGCGACTACTTTGACTTGATGTACCGCGCCGCTGTGGCGTTGATACAGACCGGCAGCGCCTATGTGGACGAGCAAAGCGCCGCAGACATGCAGCGCAATCGTGGCAGCTTTGGTCACCCGGGCACCAACAGCCCGTGGCGCAACCGCCCCATCGCTGACAACCTGCGCCTTTTTGCGCAAATGAAAGACGGCTTGTACGCCGACGGCGCAATGGTTTTGCGGGCCAAAATCGACATGGCACACGCCAACATCAACCTGCGCGACCCCGCCATCTACCGCATTCGGCGCGCCACGCACCACAACACCGGCGACCAGTGGTGTATTTACCCCATGTACACCTTTGCCCACCCGATCGAGGATGCGCTTGAGCAGATCACCCACAGCATCTGCACCCTTGAATTTGAAGACCAACGCCCGTTTTACGACTGGCTGCTGGATCGGCTGATCGAAACCGGCCTGTTGGCTGCCCCACCGCCAAGGCAGTATGAATTTGCCAGGCTTAACCTGACTTACGTCATCACCAGCAAGCGCCGCCTGGCGCAATTGGTGCAAGATCATCACGTCAGCGGCTGGGACGACCCCCGAATGCCCACCATCGTGGGGCTGCGCCGCAGGGGTTACACACCTGCCGCGCTGCACCTGTTTGCCGAACGCATCGGTGTGTGCAAAAGCGACAACTGGATCGACTACCAAACCCTGGAGGGCTGCCTGCGCGAAGACCTGGAGCACAAAGCCCATCGTGGCATGGCCGTGCTTGCCCCCGTCAAACTGGTTCTCTCCAACTGGGATGAGGTCATGGGTGTCGGCCACCTTGAGCCTTGCACCTTGCCGGCATTGCCCCATGTGCAAGGGAACGCACAGAATGATGCACAGCCCACTGTGCTGCGCCATTTTGTACTGGGCCGTGAGGTGTGGATCGACCGCAGCGATTTTGAAGAGCATCCGCCCAAAGGCTACAAACGTCTGTTTGTCGGCAACCGTGTGCGCCTGAAAGGTGGCTATGTCATTGAATGCACCGGCTGTATCAAGGGCGCAGACGGTCAAGTCACCCAAGTGACGGCCACCGTGCTGCCAGGTACCAAGAGTGGCACCCCGGGCAGCGACAGCGTCAAGGCCAAATCAGCCATCACGTGGGTCAGCGTGGCCTGCGGCGTGACCGCTGAGGTTCGTCTGTACGACCGCTTGTTTGTGGACGAACGGCCCGATGCCAGCGGCAAGGACTTTGTGTCCTGCCTTAACCCCGACAGTCTGCGGGTGGTTACGGCCATCGTTGAGCCTTCATTGGCGCGGGCGCTGCCTGATGAAAAGTTTCAGTTTGAGCGGCATGGCTACTTTGTGGCCGACCGGCTGGATCACACCCCAAGCCGGCCCGTATTCAACTTGGCCGTGGGCCTGAAAGACGGCTGGGCCAGAGGCCGTAGCGGCTCACACGTTCAGACTTCCTGATCCGCACCTGTCTAAAAGCAGAATGATGGGAATCAGGAATGGCACTTGTGGAAGCGGCATCTGCGGCTGGAAGCCACAGCGACACGACTGCCGTCAGTACCATTCTCATGGGACAAGGCTTGGCCTGTGCCTGGCGTAACGTTCACGGCATAATGCCAAGGTGCCGCCGAACCTTTCGTTCGGCGGTTTTATTTTGTGAGTCCTCTCATTTACATTTTTGGAGCATCCAGTGGCGACTCTTCCCATTACCAAGCGCGGCGCGAACAAACTAAAAGCCGAGCTGCACCAATTAAAAGTTGTCGAGCGTTCGTCGGTCATCAGCGCCATCGCTGAGGCCCGTGCCCAGGGCGACCTGAGCGAAAACGCCGAATACGACGCGGCCAAAGACCGGCAGGGTTTTATTGAGGGCCGAATCCAGGAGATCGAGGGCAAACTGGCCGCCGCCCAGATCATCGACCCCGCAGGGCTGCGTGCTGATGGCCGCGTGGTTTTTGGTGCCACGGTGGTGCTTGAAGATGCCAGCACCAGCCAACAAGTGACTTACCAGATCGTGGGTGAGGACGAGGCCGACCTGAAGCTGGGGCTGATCAACATCAACAGCCCGATCGCCCGCGCCTTGATCGGCAAAGAAGAGGGCGACGAGGCGGAGGTGCAGGCACCCGGCGGTTTGCGTCATTACGAGATCGTGTCGGTGATGTACAAGTAGCGGCTAACCAGGGGACACCCACAAGCAGGTTGCCGATTGGCCACGTAGGTTCTTGATTTCACCTGATCTGCTTGATGGCCGCCAGGCGACGCAGTATCTGCTGCACGATGTCCTGCTGCATGTCGCTGTACAACAGCGCCTCTTCGGCCTCTTTGGCCAGCGCGGCTGATTCGTTGTAGCTAAAGTCTCGTTGCTGCACGATGTCGATGTCTTCCATGATCTCCTTGCCCTTGGACGTGGTCACATTGAGTCTGACCCGAACGCGCAACTGAAACTCGCGTACCTGGCCAGAGGTGCTGACCCCCACGACGACTTTTTCGCGGTTTTCGCTTTGGATGTTCAGCACGACGGAAGCCGGCGGCATCGGTGTGCCGGGCACTTGCACCAGCAGCCGATCGCCCAAGGTGCGGCGCAGTTCCAAAGCGACGGGGCCGCCTGGAACGGGGGTGATGGCGATGCGGTCAAAGGCAAAATTTTGCTGGCCGCGCAGGGTGAACCCACAACCGGTCAGGATCAGCCCCAAGGCCATCACTGCGGCCAGTCCTGCTCTTTGAACGCATTGCACCCATTGCACCCATTGCACCCATTGCACCCATTGCAAAAATTGCACGACCTGCACCGTCACACCACCAGATTGATCAGCCGGCCTGGTACCACGATCACTTTCTTGGGCGTGGCACCGTCGGCCAACTTTTGAAACACCGAACTGCTGACTGCGGCTTGTTCAATGTCGGAACGCGATGCTGTGGCACTGACCACCACGCTGCCGCGCAGACGGCCATTGATTTGCAGCATCAGCTCCACTTGGTCTTGCACCAAAGCAGCGGGGTCCACTTGTGGCCAGGGTGCATCCAGCATATCGCCCAATGCTGCGGCATAGCCCAAACCGCTCCAAAGGGCATGGGCGATGTGCGGTGTGGCAGGGTATAGGCAGCGCAGCAAAATGCCAAACCCCTCCAGCACTGCGGTGGTTGCTGCACTGTCCGTGGCATGAAAGGTCTCAAGTGCGTTGATCATCTTCATGCAGCCGCTGACCACCGTGTTGTATTGCATGCGCTGGTAATCAAAATCAACCTGTTTGAGCAGACTGTGAATCTCACGCCGCAGGGCGCGAGATGCTGCGTCAAGCGTGACACCGTTTTTGCCCATCGTGGCTGATAGGCCTGTGATGGCCGTCAGTCCTGCCTGAGCGGCGTTGGGGTAGCTTGCAAACAGGGTTTGCCCAAAGGCCCATACCCGTCGCAAAAAGCGGTGACTGCCCTCGACCGCAGCATCGTTCCACTCCAGCGTGGCCTCAGGTGGAGCGGTAAACATGGTGTAAAGGCGGGCCGTGTCGGCACCGTACCTATCGATCAAATCCTGTGGATCAACCCCATTGTTTTTGGACTTGGACATGGTGCCGATGCCTTCGTAGTCGATGGCCGTGCCGACAGGCCAATCACCCACGGCGTGTTTCAGCCGTGCGCCAGTCACCTTGCCCGCGTCGTCACAGACGTTTTCCACATCGTGTGGCCAAAAGTAGTCCTTGCCACCCTGGCTGCCTGTGTGCGAATAGATGTGGTTGAGCACCATGCCCTGGGTGAGCAGACGGGTAAAAGGCTCTCTGACCTTGACCAGCCCCAGGTCTTGCATCACCTTGGTCCAAAAACGGGCGTACAGCAGGTGCAATATGGCGTGTTCGATGCCGCCAATGTACTGGTCCATCGGCATCCAGTAACTGGCCCCTGCGCCCACCATGGCCTGGTCGTTGTGGGGGTCACAGTAGCGCATAAAGTACCACGCGCTATCGACAAAGGTGTCCATGGTGTCGGTCTCGCGGCGGGCAGGTTGGCCGCACACCGGGCAAACCACCCCGGCATGAAACCCCGTGTGCCGGTGCAGGGGGTTGCCGCTGCCGTCCGGAATGCAGTCCAGTGGCAGCACCACCGGCAGGTCTTTTTCAGGGACGGGCACGGCCCCGTGCGTGGGGCAGTGGATGATCGGAATGGGAGTGCCCCAGTAACGCTGGCGGCTGATGCCCCAGTCGCGCAGCCGCCAGGTGGTGTGTTTGCTGCCCAGTCCCAGCGCTTCCAGGTCTGCGGTCACGGCATCCACACAGGCCTGAAACGACAGCCCGTCGTATTTGCCCGAGTTAATGGCCACGCCCGTGCCCTTGTGTGCGTACCCATCGTGCCAAACCTTGGCATCAAACACTTGCCCGTTGAAAGCGACCACGGGGCGAATGGGCAGGCCATACTGCAGGGCAAAGGCAAAGTCCCGCTCATCGTGCGCTGGCACCCCCATCACGGCACCTTCGCCGTAAGACATCAAAACATAGTTGCCCACCCACACCGGCACACGATCGCCCGTCAGAGGATGCGTCACAAACAGGCCGGTGTCCATGCCTTTTTTGTCTTGCAAGGCCAAAGCGGCCTCGGTGGTTCCGCCCGCCTGACACGCTGCAATAAAGGCGGCCAGGCCAGGGTTGCCTGTGTGGATGCGGACTGCGTGGGCTGCCAGGGGGTGCTCAGGTGCCACGGCGCAGAATGTCACGCCCATGAGGGTGTCGATGCGGGTGGTAAACACCGTCAGGCGACCATTACCGATCAGATCACCCGCAACATCGCAAATGTCGTGGCAAATGTCGTGGCAAATGTCATGGCGAATGTTGTGCGTGAAGGCCAAACGAACCCCGGTGCTTTTGCCTATCCAGTTCTCCTGCATCAGCTTGACACGATCAGGCCAGCCGGGCAGTTTGCCGTTGCTGACGTGGGCCAACAGCTCATCAGCGTAAGCGGTGATCTTGAGGTAATAGCCCGGAATCTCACGTTTTTCAACGGTGGCACCCGTGCGCCAGCCCTTGCCGTCTATCACCTGTTCGTTGGCCAGCACGGTCTGGTCAATGGGGTCCCAGTTGACGATCTGGGTGGTGCGGTAGGCAATGCCTTTGTCCAGCATCTTCAAAAAAAGCCATTGATTCCACTTGTAATACGCAGGCGTACAGGTGGCGATCTCGCGGCTCCAGTCGATGGCAAAGCCCAGCGCCTGCATCTGGTGCTTCATGTAGGCGATGTTTTCAAAGGTCCACTGGGCGGGCGGCACGTGGTTTTTGAGGGCGGCGTTTTCTGCCGGCAGCCCAAAAGCATCCCAGCCCATGGGCATCAACACATTCATGCCGTTCATTCGCAGGTAGCGCGTCAGCATGTCGTTGATGGTGTAGTTGCGCACATGGCCCATGTGCAGTTTGCCGCTGGGGTAGGGCAACATCGAGCAGGCGTAATACTTTTTTTTGCGTTGGCCACTCGCATCCCGTGCGTTCTCGCTCACGCGGTAGGCATCCATGGCCGTCCAGTGGTTTTGGGCGATGGACTCGATCTCGGCGGGGGTGTATTTGTCGGGCAAGGCGACCAGCGAGCTATTTACAACAAGTTTCATGTTCAATATTTTCAATAAAAAAGCCATTCATGCAGTGTTGACGGGCATGAGAATAAAGAAAAGCAAATAAATGACGTAGGTAACTTTTTTTAATACATTATGGGGAATGCAGGGGCCGTGGCGGTGCGCCTGCATCAGTGGCCAGGCCCACGTGGCTGAGACCGGCTTGCTGCGCAGTGTGGATCACCTGCACCATGCGCCCATAGGATACCGTCTGGTCGGCATGCAATTGAACCTCTGTGTGGGGGTTGGCCCGTGCAGACCGACGCAATTGTTGGGCCAGAGCGTCAAGGGTCACCGGCTGATCGCCCCAATAGGTTTGACCGGCAGCATCGATCACCACCGTGACGGACGCAGAGGCCTGGCCTGATGAAGCCGCATCCGCCTGTGGCAAGTCCAGTTTGATTGCGCTGACCAGCAAAGGCGCGGTGACGATCAACACCACCACGAGCACCAGCATCACATCGACCAGCGGTGTGATGTTGATGGTGCTCATGGGCGGCTGGCCCCCGGATTGATCAAAGCGGCCAAAGGACATGGCAGGATTCACAAAGCAAACCGAATGCTCCCGTCATTGCGGCACAGCAGCCCCCGCAGGTCATGGGCAAAACCGTCCAACTGGGCCTCCAGGCGTAAGGCAACACGCCCCTGCACGTTGTAGGCCACAACGGCTGGCAGGGCCACCGCCAGACCTGCTGCCGTCATGATCAGCGATTGCCCCACCGGGCCAGAGATTTGGGTGATGCTGACTGACGAAGCACCCGTGAGGCTGATCAGGGCATGGTAGATACCCCACACCGTTCCCAAAAGCCCGACAAAGGGCGCAGTAGCCCCCACGGTGGCCAGCCAAATCTGACCGCTTTGCAGCCTGGCAGCCGCCGTGTGCAGGGCCGTGCGCAGTCGCCTTGTGGTTTGAACCGATAGCTCGCCCGCGCAGGCCAAAGTGCCGTCAGACGGTGTCTCCATAGCCAAAACCAGGGGCAAAACCAGGGACGATCGGTCAAAAGACTGGACGACAGGCGTGGCATCTGCCAGACTGGCTGACTGCCAAAAGGCCGCAATTGAACGTGTCACATCGCCCTGCGAACGGTAGAGCAGCCAGGATTTGAACAGGATGATCACCCAACTGGCCACAGACATCAGCAAAAGCACCCAGGCCACTCCGCATGACAGAGTGTCCCCACGACAAAGCAAGCTAAGCATCGCCAAGGCCGTGACCATGACCATGACCATGACCATGACCATGACCATGCAAGCTGCAAGACACAGGCCCTGTCGAACAGACCCCATGCAGGGCTGACAAGGCAAAAGCTGCCAGCAGACAAAGCCGTGTACGACAACAAACAGTTAGCAACATGGGGGCTAATGAGAGCTAGGGGGATTGGGTGAGGATTGGGTGAGGATAGGCAGGGCGGCAGATTGTAGGTGTGGCGTTTTACGTCAAACAACGAAACTGCCACAGTTAACACATAAACTGTCAAGTGACGAAAAAAATGTGCGCGTGCATCATTGAGATGCCATGGTATCCCACGCATTTAACGCTTCAGCCGCATACATCAATGCAGGCCCACCTCCCATATAAATACAGACATTCAGCATTTCTTCCAACTCAGTCCGTGTGCATTGCAGCTTGTGTAACGCCTTGACGTGAAATCCAATGCAACCCGAGCAATGCTGCGTAATGCCAATGGCCAAGGCCATCAGCTCCTTATTTTTTGCACTGATAGAACCTTCACCCATGGCGACACGGGCCAGTTGTCCAAAGGCTTGCATCGCTTCAGGCTGTGCTTTTCGTAAGGATATCAGATTCTCATTGATGCTTTGAATCAGTCCAATATGGTCAAAAGTGCTCATGAATAATTTTCTTTGAATTTTGGGCAACGGTTATCCGCGTTTGAGATAAACTTTGATAAAGCTACTCTTCAGCGCTTCAGCAGCAGAAGGCATTTTGTCATGAGCCGTACTATTGGCCTTGGCAAGGACTTCATCAAGATTTTTTCGGATCGCTTGAATTTCAGTATCATTGGCTTGTTCTTCGACCGCTTTCAGTTTGTCGCTGACCTGCGGATACAGAGCAATCACTTTGAGTGCATCCTGAGAGTTGGCGGCATCTATCACAAGTTCCATGGCATCATGAAAATCTACCAGCGATACCGAAAGTAGAGAGATACCATTGCGTTTGAAGATGTCCTGAAAAACTGGGCGGACATGCTCCAGAGCCAGATGGGCTTGAAGCAGATCACCTGTGCGAATCAGTGCATCGACACTCGTCAGCATGAGCGCAACGCTTGACAAGTCAAGTGCCAGTTGTTGATCTCCCACGAAAGCCATCGGCCGATAGCGGGTGTACTTTTCTTGAAATACTTTGTAGGCAGGAAGCAATTGGTCGTAATTGGCAATAGATTTTTCTCGCTCATTTTTGGCCGTTAAAAACAGTGTTTGCTTGTACAAATGGTTCATGGCGTTGAATTCTTCCATGAACGCTTTGCGTGTCAAAACCATGCTGGTATAGCTGCCACCAGCCAATACTGCCAGCAATAAAATGGCTCCCGCTGTCTTTATGCCAATACCCCAGGATTGAACACCCACACCACAAGTACTGACTCCGGCAATGCGATATAGGGGACAAAATCGAATAAGTGCAGTCAATATCAAGAGGGCACCTGCTGCGTAGGCTGCAAACTGCCACAATCCTGCTAGCCAAAATACTGCTAACTCCATTGAAACCATGCCAAGCACGAGACGGAAAAATTGGTCGATCAAATTTATGTTTTTCATGAGGGTTTAGTTAATGTTTACAGCAAAGATATGCGGGGTGGTTTGAAAAGTGATACTTTCTTAGTGTACTCTACTAGACATTATTGGAAACCTACCTGCGATTGTAGGAAAATCAACAAGTTAGCAAAATCAAAGAATATGTTTCCAATAAAGTCTTTTCTTAGTGTACTCTACTGAATGTTGAATGATGTAGGGTATAGGTATAAATTGAGTAAAGATTGTCAATGCATGTAAACCGTTCAGCCACAAACGTGAAGGTCTTGAAGGTCTTGATGCTCACAAAACCATGGAACGCTTTGGGTTTTGATGGCCCACGCACGGTGTTTCGTCACACGCGCTACAGCATTGACGCTGAAGCCCTGACCCGAGTGGGGGTGTTCAACAGCCTGTGTACCTTGGCGTCATTGGGTGTCTATAGCCGGTTGATCGCAGGTGGGTGCTCACTGACACTCGCCGCCTTTTCAACTCACTGACGCTCACCATGACCCATTCCCACCACGCCCACACCACGCTGGGCGACAACGCTGCACGGCAACTGGCCAATGCCACCAAGACCACAGCCCAGTTGGCCACCATTTCGCCACGCTGGCTTACCCACCTGCTGCAGTGGGTGCCTGTAGAGGCCGGCATCTTCAGGCTTAACCAGGTCAAAGACCCCGACTCCATCACCGTCACCTGCACGGCGCGCCAGTCTGACAACCAATTGCCCCGCACCTTTGTCAATTACGAAGAAAAACCCCGCGAATTCTTTTTGAACGCCGTCAGCACCATCCTGGACGTACACACACGGGTCTCTGATCTCTACAGCAGCCCACACGACCAGATCAAGGAGCAACTGCGTTTGACCATTGAAACCATCAAGGAAAACCAGGAAAACGAGCTGATCAACCACCCTGATTACGGCCTGTTGTCGCAGGTCACAGACGATCAACGCATCTTTCCGCTGACCGGCGCACCCACACCAGATGACCTGGACGAATTGCTCTCCAAGGTCTGGAAAGAGCCTGCCTTCTTTTTGACCCACCCCCTGGCTATCGCGGCTTTTGGCCGAGAGGCCACTCGTCGCGGCACACCGCCTGCCACCGTCAGTCTGTTTGGTTCACAGTTCATCACTTGGCGGGGCATTCCGCTGATACCCAGCAACAAAGTGCCCGTGGCTGACGGCAAAAGCAAGGTTTTGCTGCTGCGTGTAGGTGACAAACGCCAGGGGGTGATCGGCCTGTTTCAGCCGGGCCTGCCCGGTGAACAAAGCCCCGGTCTGTCCGTGCGGTTCATGGGCATCAACGACCAGGCTATTTCAAGCTATTTGATTTCACTGTACTGTTCACTGGCCGTGCTGACACCCGACGCGCTGGCTGTGCTTGACGATGTCGAGATCGGCAAGTACCACGATTACGCCGATGTTTACAAATAAGCGGCTGTGATGAACTCTGGTTTTCACCCCCCACCCCCACCCCCACCCCCATCCTTGTCTCTGTCAGCGCAGCCCCCTTTTGACCCCGATCTGCTGGCCAGCATGGCATCGGCCCTGTGGGCAGAACTGCCGGGCGCTCAGTCTGCGCCCACAGGTGTTCAGGCCCCTGTTCAATGGGCACCAGCGGGGTCGCCCTTGGTCAGTCCGGCAGGTTTTGGCCCGGGTGTTCCGGGCACATTCATGCCTGTGGGACAGGTGCCCGGTGCCAATTTGATTCCGGCATCGCCCGCGCCGGTTCTGTCCTTGGCACACAAGGCCCCTGCACTGATGCCGCATGCCACTGCCGCCAATGGCTTGCCCGATACGCTGGTCAGCCAATTGCCTGCGTATGAGCCTCGCTTTGGCAGTGCAGCGCTGGGCGTGCCGCAGGCCGTGGGTACGCCTGATGCCACCGTGAACACGCCACAGGCTGCGGTTCACGTTGCACCGTCCTACTACTTTTTGGGCGATGACTTTGGTTACTTTGGTGACGCTCATCATGGGCAGGCCGCCCCTGTACAGATACCGGTCACGGTCCCCGCCTGGCCTGCGCCGAGCACAGCACAGGCCGACCCCCATCCGCCCTTTGACGTGTCTGCCGTCAGGCGTGATTTCCCCACGTTGCAAGAGCAGATCAATGGGCGGCCTTTGGTGTGGTTTGACAACGCAGCCACCACCCAAAAGCCCCAGTCCGTGATCGATCGATTGGCGTATTTCTACACCCATGAAAACTCCAACATTCACCGCGCAGCGCATCAACTGGCGGCCCGGGCCACCGATGCGTATGAGGCTGCACGAGACAAAGTTCGCGGCTTTATCAATGCCCCCGATGTGAATGAAGTGATTTTTGTTCGCGGCAGCACCGAGGCCATCAACCTGGTGGCCCAAAGCTGGGGTGGGCAGCATGTCCATGAGGGCGACGAGATCATCGTCAGCCACCTGGAGCACCACGCCAACATCGTTCCGTGGCAGCAACTGGCATCGGCCAAAAAAGCCAAATTGCGTGTGATTCCGGTCGATGACGCTGGACAGGTGTTGCTGGACGAATACGCCAGGCTGCTGAATGATCGCACCAAAATCGTGGCCATCACGCAGGTGTCCAATGCGTTGGGAACGGTCGTTCCCGTCAAGGAAATCATCGACATGGCGCACCGTGCCGGTGCCAAAGTGCTGGTGGATGGTGCCCAGTCGGTGTCACACCTGTCGGTGGATGTGCAGTCGTTGGGGGCTGATTTTTTTGTGTTTTCGGGCCACAAGGTTTTTGGGCCAACGGGCATCGGCGTGTTGTGGGGCCAACGTGAAGTGCTCGAAGACATGCCGCCCTGGCAGGGGGGCGGCAACATGATCTTGGACGTGACGTTTGAAAAAACACAGTATCAGCCCATTCCCAACAAGTTCGAGGCCGGCACCGGCAACATTGCCGATGCCGTGGGCCTGGGGGCGGCTATCGACTATGTGCAGCGCATCGGTTTGTCCAACATTGCCCGCTACGAGCATGATCTGCTGTGCTATGGCATGCAGCAACTCGGCACAATCTCGGGGGTTAGGCTGGTGGGCACTGCGCCCGACAAGGCCAGCGTGATGTCGTTTGTCTTGGCTGGCCACACCACCGATGAGGTGGGCCAAGCCCTCAGCCGCGAGGGCATTGCGGTGCGTACCGGCCACCACTGCGCCCAGCCCATCTTGCGGCGCATGGGGCTTTTGGCCACCGTGCGACCGTCTCTGGCGTTTTACAACACCTTTGAAGAGATCGACCGCTTGGTGAACGTGGTACGCAGCCTGGCAGTCCGTCGCTCGCACTGAAAGCCACTGCGCTTCGACGACCCAGGGGGTGTGTCAAAATTTGTTTTGTCCCATCCCTTCGTTTTATTAGGAGTTCATCATGGCAAAAGGTCAGGCAAAGAGCAACAAAATGGTCAAAAAACCCAAAAAAGACACAGCCCCCCCTAAGCCCGTGTCTGCCGATGCCGTTCGCCCCACCATCACCACCGTGGTTCCTGTGCGCGGCAAGCTCAAAAACGTTGATCGTTGATCGTTGATCGTTGATCGTTGATCGTTGATCGTTGATCGTTGATCGTTGATCGTTGATCGTTGATCGTTGATCGTTGATCGTTGATCGTTGATCG
>CAIJOK010000108.1 GCA_903822205.1 uncultured beta proteobacterium
ACCCCCCGCCGTCATTCCCGCTCAAGAGGGAATCCAGTGTGATGTTGCCCCTCACCCCGGCCCTCTCCCCAAAGGGGCGAGGGAGTTTTGCCCTCTCCTCTGTGGGGAGAGGGTTAGGGTGAGGGGTCTAAACGATTACGGTTTTAGTTAATCGCCCGAGCCAATTATAAACAAACCACAACATGACGGCTTATTCACCCAAAAGCCCGTACCCCCATCAAGCAATTTATTGGCTGCCGTAAAGTCCAGATAACCCTTGCTGGCAATATAGTCGGTCAATGACGTGCTGCCTTTGGTATCGAACTGGGGTGAATAAAAATACCATTGTGATTTGGAATTGTCCCAAGCCCACAGTGTGGCCAAATTCTGCGGCACCACACCGGCTGCGGGCGGCAAGATACTCAGGGCGCTGTTAAATCCACTGGCACTTAAAGCCTCACCAATGGCGATCAAATTCCATCCAGCAGCTAGCGTCCTAGAACCACCAGGCTGAAAGTCCACACCCCGGACAGCCGTGCCAGAGGGCAGGGTGACGGTATAGGTTTGCTTGGCATTGACCCAAAAGCCCTCGCCGGCCCCAACAGAACTCAACACGCCATAGCCATTACCTGTGGCATAGTTTTGCAGGTCTGGCGCGGTCATGGTGGGTGAATAGAACTGCCATCCGGCTTTGGCCACATCCCATTTCCAGACCGTGGTCACGCGGGCTGCGTCACCAAAGACAGATGCCACAGGCAGCGACAAATTCCAGCCATTGCCCAGCAGGTTCCAGCCAGCGGACAAGGTAAGTGTCTGGCCCGTGCCAGCTTGCGTAGTTGTCGTCGTGACTGTGCTCGTTGTCGTTGTGACAAGCGCAGTTGTGGTGGTACTTGTTGTTACTAAAGTACCAGCCCGCACGAGGCGAACCTGATGAGAAGTGTTACTACTGCTGCTGATCGAACTGCCATCGTAAACATTGACATACCAATGGCCGATACCTGTACAGCAAATGACCGAATTCGACCTGAAAGCCATATCCATAGTCGTATCAGGAAATACCAGTGTGTTAAGAGCCGGTCCGACTGCGGTGTAGTCCACCAAACTGTATAACTCGTCCAATGTAGGCAATCGCCAGTCGGTGTGCCCACCCAGATTGCTGCTTATTTGTTCGACCGGTGATGTAAAAATGTCTGCTGTTCCTGTACAGTGTCCTGCTGCTGCGTTAAAGGTTTGACCCACAGCACAACGTTGCCACATCAGCCCCGTTGGGGTATGCGTCACTGTGCCGTCTGCATGATCCACATAGTCACTGGTGGGGCGTGCGACATCCAAAAGGTTAAAAGACTGTCCGGCCCGAACGAGGCGAACACGATAGGCATTGCTCTTCTTGCTATAGTCAGGCCCGTGACCAAAATAGAGTAAGCCGAAATCGCCGTACCAAGCGTTCTGCGAATCACCGAAATATGCCGAAGCGGACCAGAAAGGAGACGGATGAGGATAACTCAACAAGTCGAGTCCGAGGAGATATTCCGATCGATCCACGATGGTCAGAAGCTCTCGGATATTGGGCAGCCTCCAATCGCTTTGGCCAGAAAACGGCACTTTTCCGGTTAGTGCATTGGCCTGATCAAAGGTGTAGGTGCCGACCGTTCCCGTACACGTTGTGCCGTCCCACGTCTGCCCCATCGCACACCGCATCCAGACAAGCCCCGTGGTGGGGTCGGTCACTGTGCCGTCGCCGTTATCGGTGTACGTTTTGGCCGCCACATGGCCTGCGATGCCCATCAATATAAAAAAGAACGCCAAGCGGCGTAACCAATCAAAACCGTAAGAGAGTGTTTTCATAACCATCATCCTATAGAGAAGTGAAAAAACGCCACGATCGGCGGCAAGAGAGGGGGCGCATCTTATCCACAAACCCTGCGACTGCATCACCGTTTAGGTGCGTGTTTGCAGGTCAACCATGGATCATGGATGACCATACCGTGCACCACCACAATTGATTTAATTGGAGTTACAATTAAATCATGTACACGGTCAAAGAAACCACACTCTTCCAGCGCAAAGCGCGTGACGTTTTCAGCGAAGATGAACGCACGGAGTTCATCAACTGGATTGCGACTCATCCGCTGGCTGGCGATGTGATCCCCGGCGCTGGCCCACTGCGAAAAGTTCGCTGGTCTCGCGATGGAATGGGTAAGCGCGGTGGCTCTCGCGTTGTCTATTTCAACCGGCTTGATGAGGGATTGGTGATCTTGTTGATCGTGTACGCAAAGTCGGTTGATGACAACCTGTCTGCTGCATTCCTGCGGCGCTTGATTGAACTTGAGGTGCAATGAAATGAATGACCCTGAATTGACAGAATTTGAGAACGACTTGCTTGAGTCCATTCGCCAAGCCAAACGTGGTGAATTCGCCGCCGTGCATACGCCGGAGATGATTGCCGGGTACAAAGCCCGTGGCCGTCCTGTCGGAACGCGCAAAGAGGGCACAAAAAAAGCCGTTACAGTGCGGTTCAGCCCAGATGTGCTTGAAGCCTTCAAGGCCACGGGGCCTGGCTGGCAAACCCGCATCAATGACGTGCTGCGTGATGCGGTAGCCCGTGGTGTGACTGCGTAAGAGAATGCCGTTGCAGGCCCACACCTGGCCTTTTAATCCACCTCGGCAAACAACTGCACTGCGCTGATCGTCAATGCCACGCTGGCCAAAGTGACCGGCTCACCTGCCGTAAAGGGGTGCAGAACCCAAAACCCGTCGGCATTTTTTTGATAACCGTCGGTGCAGCGGGTGTCCAGGTCGATCAGCACATATTCGTCCAAACTGGGCAGACTGCGGTAATGCACAAATTTTGGCCCCCGGTCGTACAGAGCCGTGCTGGGTGACAGCACCTCAATGACCAGCTTGGGCGCGGTCTTGACCCGTGGACTGGCCAGGTCAAGCGCGCTGCAAGTCACCATCACGTCGGGGTAAAAATAAGCGTTGGCCGATGCCACGTGCAAACGCATGTCGCTCATGTAGGTGCGGCAGCCACTGCCACTCAGGTGCGACCGCAGCGCCATGTAGCAATTGCCCGCTACCGTCACATGCCGGTCTTCGGCCCCGGCCATGGCAAAGACCTCGCCGTTCAGGTATTCATGGCGTTCAGCTTGCAAGTCCTCCCACGCCAGGTAATCATCAGCGCTAAAAATGGTTTTGTATGCGGGCAGTCCCATGGTGGTGTCCAAAGTAATGTTCAGGCAATGTTTTGGGTCAACCGTGGGGATATAGGGTTGGACACCTGGCAATCATTCCTCATGCCACGCCCAGCAAGACATTGACCAACAAGCCGATCACGGCCAATAAAAACGCCGTGCCCAAAAACTCGGGTACCCTGAATATCCGCATTTTGGCGCTCAGGGTCTCGATCAGCGCCACCAGTGCGCCCACCGCCGCCAGCTTGATGACCAGAACCGGCAGCGCCAGCAGCAGGGCCAGCGGCGCATCGGCCTCGGCCACGCCCCACGGACAAAACAAGGCCAGCCCGATACCGGCGTAGGCGAACAATTTAAGACTGGCCGCCCATTCCATCAGCGCCAGGTGACGCGCCGAATACTCCAGGATCAGTGCCTCGTGGATCATCGTCAGCTCTAGGTGGGTGTCGGGGTTATCGACCGGCACACGGGCGTTCTCGGCCAGGGCCACCATCGTAAAAGCCACGCAGGCCAGCAACATGCTGGGGTAAATGGCCAGATCACGGTGTGCCAGGGTCTCCACAATGGCGGTCAGCGATGTCGACCGTGTCAGCATCGATGCACAAAACAGCACCATCAGCAAGGCAGGCTCTGCCAAGAAACCCACCAGCATCTCACGCCGCGCACCCAATGACCCAAAAGCCGTACCCACGTCCATCGCAGCCAGCGAGATAAACACCCGCGCCAGAGCAAACAGCCCCACCAGGGCGATCGCATCCGCAGCCGGCGACAGCGGCAAGTCAGTCGATAGCGTGGGCACAATGGCACTGGCTAACAAGGTGCAGCTAAACACCACATAAGGCGCAGTGCGGTACAGCGCCGAGGCATGTTCGGCCATCAGCAAGTCTTTGTTAAACAGCTTGTGCAACAAGCGGTAGGGTTGCAACACGCCTGGCCCAGATTTGTTGTGCAGCCAGGCGCGGCATTGATGGACCCAGCCGGTCAGCAAAGGGGCCAGCAGCAGAGCCGTCACCAGCGCCATGCCTTGCGACAACACACCCAGCAGGCTCATCGTATTGATCGTATTGATCGCATTGATCGCATTCAGCGTATTCAGCGTATTCATGGTTTGACGACCAGCAAAACGACGATCAGCGTGACAAAGCTGTACAGCAGATAAATGGCAATGCGGCCCTGCTGCAACAGGCCGATGACCCGCGAAACCCGATCTACCAAAGCGGCAATGGGCAAGTACAGCCAGTGCCACAGGGGGTCTTCCACGGTGACGCGGTAACTGGGGTGTGTGTCGAATGCCGTGGGGGTATGTTTGTGAATGCGAAAAAATGGCTCAAAAATCTGCCGGATGGGCTGACCAAAGCCCTCGGCGGTGTCTTGCATGCGGGCCGTTTGCCACGGATAGCCGCAGTCCCACGGTGGCACACGGCGCAGCCTGCCGTGGTAAAGCTTGCGCACCAGCCAAAAGGCCAGTCCAAAACTGCCCAGCACTCCCAACAAAAAGATGGCCGGTGAATAACTGGCGCGTTCCATGCTGACGGGAACCAAAAACCAACTGTCGCCAGCCAGTGTCTGCGCCAGGCTAGCGGCCACCAGAGACTGGGTGACGGGGGCCATCAGGGTGATCACCTGGTTAGGGAAAAGCCCCAGCACGATGCAGCCCGCTGCCAGCCACACCATGCCCAGGCGCTCCCAGTGACCGGCATCGTGGGCCTGCGACAGTTTGTCCTCACGCGGCTGGCCCAAAAACACCACGCCAAAATATTTGACCATGGTATAGCCTGACAGCGCTGCAATCAGCGCGATCAGCGCGGCCATGACGGGCACCAGCATGTCCAGTAGCGAACTGGGCAGACCGGTGGTAAACAAAAAGCTTTGCAGCAGCAGCCACTCGGCCACAAACCCGCCAAACGGCGGCAAACCCGCGCACGCCAGCGTACCGATCAGTGTGGGCCAGGCCACCCAAGGCATGTAGCGGATCAGGCCGCCCAGCCGCCCCAGGCTGCGCTCACCGGTGGCGTGCATGACGGCCCCCGTGCTGCAAAACAGCAGACTCTTGAAAAATGCATGACTCAGCGCGTGATAAAGCGCAGCCGTCATGGCCAGCGCCGCCGGTGCTTTCATCCCATAGGCCGAAAACAGCAGCGACAGGCCCAGGCCGGCGCATACCAGGCCGATGTTCTCGATGGACGAATAAGCCAGCAGGCGCTTCATCTCGGTCTGAACCGTCGAGAAAACCACCCCGAACAAGGCCGTACACAGCCCCAGCCCCATCAGCAAAACGCCCCACCACCACAAACGGGTTTGCAGCAGGTCAAACGACACCCGCAAGATGCCATAGAGCGCAATTTTGAGCATGACAGCGCTCATCAGCGCCGAAAAAGGCGACGGTGCAGCCGGATGCGCCAGCGGAAGCCAGACGTGCAGTGGCAGCAGACCGGCCTTGGCCCCAAAGCCAAACACCGCCAGGATAAAAGCCGCCGACCCCCAAAAGGGCGACAAATGCTGCAAGCGCATGTTGGCAAAGGTGTAGTCGCCGGTGTTGGCCTGTAGCAGCCCAAAGCACAGCAAAATGCCCAGTGCGCCGATGTGGGCCACCAGCATGTACAGATAACCGGCGTGGCGGATCTCGGGGATGCGGTGGTTGGCCAGCACCAAAAAGAACGATGAAAAAGCCATGGTCTCCCACATGACCATGAACACATAGGCATCGTCTGCCAGAACCACCATGGCGATACTGGCCAAAAAGACGTGGTATTCCAGACAGATGAGGCCGGGGGGAGTGCCCTCGCCCTGGCGAAAGTAGCCCGCCGCAAAGGCCGACACACCGGCAGACACGCCGCCGATTAGCACCAAAAAGAACGCCGACAGGCTGTCCAGCCGCAGGTGAAAGGGCAACTGTGGCAGACCCAGTGGCAGCACGGCTGATTCAACATCGCCAAAGACGGCGCTCAGGCCCACGGCCATCAGCAACACCGAGAAACACGCCCCAACGGGGAAAAGCACGACGGCCACCAACCTGAATCGACGCAGTGCAGCGATGCCCAGTCCGCCGATCAGCAACCAAGCTGCAACGACCACCAACACCCAGCTTAGATGAGACCCGGCCAAAGGGGATGAGGCAATGGGCATGGGGGCGGGTCAATCGGTCAGGTTGCAAAGGGGTGCGGATGCTACACAGCTGGATCGGGGGTACATCCCTTAGGCGAACCGCCGCTACCGTACCAGGGCACGTCGGCGGGCCGATTGCAACTGGCCCTGAATGTCCGCCGATGTCATGCCCTGGTAGCGCTGCGGCAGCATGGACCGGCGCGAGGTCTCTGACACGGCTAAAAGCTCCATGAAGGCGATCATGTCGCGCTCTTGCGGCGGCATAAAGTCTTGCGCGGCCAGGGTCAAGGTCTGTGCATCGATCGGGCCGGATTGCTGGTGGGCCAGGTCGGCTGCCAGCAGTGCCAAGGCCTCCAGGTCAGCGTTAGAGTAACCTGGGAGTGTTTCGCACAGGGCCACCAGCTCTGCGCCGGATGCCGTACAAGTCTGTCCATAGCGCGACAGCACCGCCCCCAGAACCGCCGCACGTTCGGGGGCTGAGTCGGCATAAAAAAACGGAATTTTGCGGTCCAGACGGCCCGGTCGCTTGATGTCGCTGTCCAGCTTGTCGGGGCGATTGGTCATCATCACAAACAGCACCTGGCCCCGGTTGTCGGTGTCGGCCATAAATTCCTTCAGGCGGGCGATGATGCGCGAGCTGGTGCCATCGTCGCCACCCCCGTCGCCACCACTGCCAAAGCTGCGGTCGCCCTCGTCAATGATGACGGCGATCGGCCCCATGGCCTTGACGGTGGCCAGCACACGTTCCAGGTTGGCCTCGGTGGAGCCTACCCATTTGGATCGAAAGTTTTTGAGGGCCACAGCGGACAGACCGGCTTCCTTCAGGAAAGCCTTGATGACAAAAGTCTTGCCCGCGCCCATTGGCCCCACGGCCAGCAGGCCCATCGGGGTGAGTGTGGTGTTGCCCTGTTTCAGGTTATGGGCAATGGACTGCAGTTCTTGCTTGATGCCCTCGTGGCCGCCCACAGCGTCCAGTCCGTGCCGTGGCTCGATGAACTCGATCAGGCCCGCGCATTCTTTTTCGATCATTTCGCGCTTGCGGGTATGAATGACTTGCAGCACGTGAGCATTGGCATCACTGGCAGGCAGTGCGCGGCCTGGCCCGATCAATTGCGTGATCTCGGCGGGGGTCATGCCGGCCGTGATGGCGGCCAGGGTGGTGGCGCGCTGGTCAGCGTCCGGTGTGCCTTGCAGCAGTTGCAAGATCAGATCGCGCCGGTCGGACTCGCTCAGGCCGTGCCCCTGGGTGTTGGCCAAAATGCTGGCCAATTGCACGGTTCGCAGGCCGCCGGTGCGGCTGGCAAACAGTTTGACCTGGTCGGCGGACAGCTTGGGGGCAAAAAAGGCGATCACCCTTTGGCGTGAGGCCAGGTCGGGCATGGGAACCTCGATGGCCGCCACTTTGGGGTTGGACAACAGCCCCGGGTTGATGGCCCCTAAAGACTCGGTGATCAAAATCGTGATGTTGTCGCCGCTGGTCAGTGTGCTGTCCAGCGACCAGCGGTGAAAGGCCAGGTAGATTTGACGGTCTTGTTGCGCCATAAAGCTCACGTCCCCGGCAGGCAGCAGGGCATCGGCGTAGGGAACGATGATGGCTGTGGACTGTTCGCTGCGCATACGGGCCTCCAGCCGGTGCAGGGATTGCAGCAATGAACCGCTGTCGCTGTAGTCGTCGGTAGCGCCAGCGTTGCCGCCAACATGGCTGGTTATGTTGCCGCTTGCATTGTTGATGACGGGCTTGCCGCCCAGGCTGCGGATACCGCGCTCCAGGCTGACCTCCAGCACTTGCTTTTTGGTGTCACGCAACAAGGCATCGACCAAAAATGACGAAAGGCTGTGCAGTCGGTCGCCCACCAAAAAACTGTCGAACACATTGCGGTAGAGCACAAACGTCGAGGCCTCGGCGGCCAGGTATTTTTGGCGCAGGGTTTCGGCCCAGCGGGGCAGATCAGCACGCACGGCCGTGGAAGCAGGGGGGGTGACAGGAGTCATTGTGGAGGGCGGGGTGGGTGTCACAGGCTTTTGGCCGGTGCGGCCTGGGCTGCGGCCCGGGCTTGCTTGAGGGCATCCAACTGGGCCTTGGCGGTGATGCCGCCGCTGCTTTGACGCAGTTTGTTCAGGCGAACATCCAGGTCAGAGCTTTGCAGTTCGGCCCCCAAACTGGCCTGCGCCACCTGGCTTTTGATGTGGTCGCGCACCGTATCGAGTGCTTGAACCTCGGCATCGACCGACAGGCCGTCCAGTTGCCCCTGGATGGTCAGACGTGCCTGGGCGCTTTGCATTTGCGCCAACATGCGGTCTTTTTCGGCTTTCAGTTTGTCGATCTCGGACTTGACCTGCATCAGCGATTCTTTGGCCGTGTCAGCATCGGTGGTGGCCTGTGTGGCTTCGGCGCGCAAATCGGTGATGGCAGCCTCAAGCGTGTTTTTTTTCTGAATGAGGAGCACGGCCAGGTCGTCCTGATTGGTCGCCACTGCCGTATCGAGATCGGCATTGACGCTGGCCAGATCACGCTCATGCTGCTTCAATCGTTCGGTGATGTCCTGACGGCGGGCAATGATGGCCCCTGTGGCAGATTTAAGCTGGGCGTATTTATTGACCATCGACGAGATGGCGTTTTGGTAGGCGATCTCAGGGTGGTCTTTTTCAATGTCGGACACCCAAAGGGATATGAAACCAGTCCAAAGGTTGGACAGACGGGCAAAAATAGCGTTATTGGCCATGGGGGTTCTCCGGTGCAGATGGGCTGAATGGGGTGAATGGGGTGAATGGGCTGAATGGGCTGAAATTATCCCCAATCGGCGCAGGCTTCTTCGGTGTACAGGCTACAGTCACGGTAACAAATCTGTTCACGCAACTGACCCCTGACCCATCAGCCGTGTTGACCGATAGACCGGTGTGCTGGTTTTTCTGGATGTGTGGTGACTGGTCATTGGCACAGTCTATTGACAAAAAACTGTGTTAAAAGCGGGCTTGCACGTGGGGCATGTTGCCGTGTCAGGGTGACTCCCGCGATGTTGGGGTGGCACGGGTGCGTCTGTCTATATTACGTTAGGTTGAAATATGAAATTCACAATCACATCCATAATTTTTGCACTCTTCTTTACAGCCATTGAATACTTTTTTGGCCACGACATAACAGATGCTTTGCGAAAAAACGACATATTTTTGGACGTACTATTTTTGCTACCGTTCATCATCATTGGCGTAGGCATTGACCGCTACTACTTATACAAAAACAAAAAAGAGGCTGAAAAGATTGCCGTCTACGTTGAGACCCTCAAGGGCGTAAATCATCACCTTCGCAACTTAATAAATAACATGCAAATTATCAAGTGTAGCGATACCCTGAAAAATTCGTTCGGCAATGATATTATTGATTTGCTACAAAAAACAGAAGACGAAACTATTTCGGCACTCAATGAATTGCAAAATCTCACCAATATCACGCCTCAAAACATAAAACAAATTTACGAAAGAAATATCGCAAGCTAACAATGCGCTTCAGCAGGAAGCCCGTATGGGGTCTAGCGGAATATGGGGATACGTGGCACGAACATTCCCGCATTTTGCGTTGCATCATGCGGACTACGATTTGAATTGATTGCCTGATTTCGTTGCCTATTTGGCATTTGATGCTATTCGCAAATCATAGCGCCAGTCTGGCAAATAGCTCACATGGCGCATAGCGAAATACGGGGATTCGTGGCACGAACATTCCCGCGTTTCGCGTTGCATCATGCGGGCTACAATTTGAATTGATTGCCTGATTCAGCGTTCCAGCGCAATACCTACGGCAGCCGGTGAATTTTGACTTTTGACGTTAGACCGTAGAAAAATCGCAGTGGATGCCGATACGTTTTGTCTATACAGTTCGCTTATGGAGTTCACTTGGTCGGAATCGAAACGTGCTTTCAACATCAAAGCGCATGGGCTGGATTTTGTTGATGCTCCGAGTCTCTTTGATGGCATGACTTTTACGTTCGAAGATGATCGTTTTTCTTACGGTGAGCAACGCTTTGTGACACTGGGCCTGCTTGCTGGCATACCTGTTTCAGTTGTACACACGGAGAGTGAAAATGAAATCCGAATCATCTCGTTCCGAAAAGCCACGAGACACGAGTCGCAAATTTACTTTGATGCAATCACAAACTGATTGGGTGCGCCTCAAATCTGGCGATTCCGTTGAAGTGCCCGTGTCAGATCATCCAGAGGCTGATGTAAAACACATCGTACATGGCACGGTTCGCAAAGGATTGAGGCCACTGCCTCCACAAGCATCCATTTCGCTGAGAGTCGATCAGGATGTGCTCGAATGGTTTAAGGCGCAAGGGACCGGCTACCAAACTCGCATCAACAATGTTTTACGGGCATTCCGCGATGCTTCGGTTTAACTGACTGATCGACCCCCGACCGAGGCGAGTCATCGTTAACGTGAGCAAGTAGCCCGTATGGCGCGTAGCGGAATACGGGGATTCATGGCACGGACATTCCTGCGTTTCGCGATACATCATGCATGGAATTTGAAACTTTTCCATAGTCCTGATGTTGTTTTTATTTTATTATTTTATGATGATTGGCATCATATATAATCGTATCAAGTGAAATGGAAAATTATGAGTACTGAATTTACAGCAATCGTCAAGCAGGATGGCAAATGGTGGCTTGGTTGGATCGAAGAAGTTCCTGGAGCAAATGCACAGGAAGAAACAAAAGAAGAATTGCTGATTAGTTTGAGAGAATCTGCCAAAGATATTTTGGAGCTACGCCGTGAAGAAGCGCGCAGGCAGGCAGCAAGTAATTATGATGAAATTTTGCTGGTGATATGAAGCGCAGTGCATTGATTCGTCACTTATCAAGCTATGGCTGTGAATTGATTAGAGAGGGTGGTCGACATTCAATATGGAAAAAACATGAAAACAGGTGATATGACTGCGGTCCTACGCCACAATGAAATAAAGGAATTCATGGCTCAAAAAATTTGCAGAGACCTTGGTATTGATAAGCCATAACAAATCACGCATCAAAGAGAAGTTCATAAGGATATTGATTAATCAGCAAATAGCCCGTATGGAGCGTAGCGGAATACGGGGATTTGTGGAACAAACATTCCCGCATTTCGTGTTGCATCATGCGGGCTACAATTTAAATTGATTGCCTGATTCAGCGTTCCAGTGAAATACCTACGGCGGCCGGTGAATTTTGACTTTTGACGTTAGACCGTAGAAAAATCGCAGTGGATGCCGATACGTTTTGTCTAAGATGTGCGAATGGTTTTAGGCGCAAGGGACTGGCAACCAAATGCACATTAATTTTGGGTAGATGGGGAAAATGATCTGAAATAAGCCTAAATTATCCTAAATTATCCTAAATTCGGCCATCAGGGATTGGGGATGATGGTGAGGCAATGGTGCGGTGATTGGGAAAACCAGGCACGGGCATCGTAGCAGTCCTGGCTGATCGCTGCGATCAGCGCATCCATGTTGCTGTACCGGCGCTCATCGTGCAGTTTGTGCAGCAGCTCAACGCGAATGATCCGGCCATACGCTCCATCAGCCAAATGCGGGGGCCAGTCTAGGCAGTGGGTCTCAAGCAGCACGCGTCCGCCATTCACATCGTCTGCGTCCAGCGACGGGCGAATACCCAGGTTAGCCACACCGCGCAGGGGGTGTGGTGCAAGGCCGTGAACCCAAACGACAAAAATGCCGCTGGCGGCGGGGTTCCAGTGGGCAAAGCGTAAATTGAGCGTCTTGAACCCCAGACGACGGCCCAGCTTGCGGCCATGCACCACGTGGCCCGAAATACGGTACGGATGGCCCATCAGACGGGCAGCGTCCTGCATTCGGCCCTGCGCCAGGGCACTGCGCACGGCGGAGCTGGACACCCGCAAGCCGTGAACCTCAAAACTGTTCATGCGTGCCACATCAAAACCCTGCGCAGTGCCCGCTGCGTCCAGCGCAACATAGTCACCAGCACGCCCTGCGCCAAAGCGAAAGTCATCGCCCACCTGCACATAGCAAGCGCCTAAACCGCACAGGACGGTGTCGATAAAGCCCTGCGACGACAGGCCCGCCAGACGGGCATCAAAGGGCAGCACCACCGTCTGGTCAACCCCGCACTGCGCCAGATCACACAGCTTGTCACGCAAGGTGCCCACCCGTGCAGGGGCCAAGCTGGACTGATGGGCCAGTGCCGCAAAATAATCACGCGGGTGGGGTTCAAAGGTCAAAACACAACTGGGTACTCCGCGCTGACGGGCCTCGCCGATTAACAGCGACAGCATGGCCTGATGGCCACGGTGAATTCCGTCAAAATTGCCGATCGTTAGGGCACAGCGGGATGCCATGTCGGGGTGTCTGAAACCGCGAAAAACTTTCATTGTGGGGGTGGAACCAAAAGGTGATGGGCATCACGATGCCATGTCTGGCTGTGGGCTGGCCTGCCATCAGGGGCAGATCCTGACGGCCATTGTCCGCCAACCGTGTCGCTGTCTTGCTTTCACGTTATCCTCGGGGCCTGGGGTTTGGAGGTTGCTGAACAACGGCCCACCCGACCGACCGACCCCCGTCGCAAATTCGATTCATGACACCGATTACCCGAGACCCTTATGACATCTGACCACGCCCACACCCTTGCACACACCCTTATGTTGTCCCTGACATCGTGCCTTTTGGCCGTTGCTGAGCAGACCTGGTCCTCGGCACTGCCCCCGGACGACACCCGAGAGGATGCCAAGGCCCGCTTTGAGTCGGACAAAAAGCTTTGCACCGAGGAGACTTCGTCAGAGGCCAGGCTGCAATGCCGCCGTGATGCCAAGTCGGTGTACGACAAAGCTATGTCGGCCATCGCCGCTCCTAAGGCCACCAAGTACAGCACACAGTCTGCCAAACCTGTGCCTACAGTGGCCGCCCCATGCGCCGATTGCGGTCACGTGACCGCTGTGTCGGTGGCTGACAAGGCCGGTGACAGCAATGCGGTGGGCTTGCTGGCAGGCGGTGTGGCCGGTGCAGTATTGGGGCATCAAGTGGGGGGCGGTTTTGGCAAGGACCTGGCCACGATTGCCGGTGCAGCAGGCGGAGCCTATGCCGGTAAAAAAATCCAGGAAAGCGCAGGTGCCACCAAAGTGTGGACGGTCAGCGTCAAGTACAGCGACGGGCATAGCGCCAACTTTGACTTTCCGCAAGACCCCGGCTTTACTGTGGGCGACACCGTCAAAAACTCTGGCAGCACCGTGATTCGGTATTGACCTGCTGGGCATCGGCCAGGGGACCAGGGTTTTATGTTTGTAGCCGCCAAATTATTGGCCTTTGTCACCCAGCCGTTGGCGTGGGTGACGTGTTTGGTGCTGGCTTCCTTGCTGTTGCACACCGTGCGGCCCGTTCTGGCGCGCCGGCTGGGATGGGCGGGTCTGGCGCTGCTGGTCGTCTTGGGCTGGGAGCCTCTGCCTGAAGCACTGTTGCGCCACTTTGAGGCCCAGTACCCACCTCTGACCACAGATGCATCGCTGTCGGGCTATGCGGGCGTGGTGGTGCTGGGCGGGGCGCTTGAGTCTGCCTATGTATGGACAGCGCCGGGTCAAAGCGCCTTGAACGATGCCGCCGAGCGCATGACCGAGGTCATCCCCCTACTGCACCGAAACCCCGCCCTGCGGGTGTTGTTTACGGGGGGCAGCGGCGAGTTGTTTGGAGATGAACTGTCCGAGGCCGACCGTGCCCTGGCGTTCTTTAGGGGCCAAGGTGTGCCACTGTCCAGTCTTTTGTTTGAGTCTGCGTCCAGAACCACCTATGAAAACGCGCTATTGGGCAGGGCAGTGCCTGGGGTTGATGCACACCGTCCGTGGTTGCTGGTGACCTCGGCGTGGCACATGCCGCGTGCCGTGGCGACATTTAGACGCGTGGGCTGGAACGTCACGGCCTGTCCGGTGGACTTTCGCACTGGGCACGCCACACCGTGGTCCCATTACGGGATGGATTCGGGGGTGACCAAGTGGCGAATCGCCCTGCATGAGCTGGTGGGGCTGTGGGCCTATCATTTGACAGGACGGGCCTGAATGCTGCATGGGAGCAATTCATCAAACATGGTTTATTTCTGGCAGCAAGCCAATACCTGATGGATACGTCTGCCGTTCAGGGTTTGGACTTCAAACTGCCATCCGGCGCACACAATCTGTTCGCCGACCGTTGGCAAGTGTCCGGTCACCGACATCAGCAGGCCGGCCACGGTGTTGTACCTGCCACGGTCTTCATCTGGCAGGGTGTCGATGGCCAGGCGAACCTTCAGCTCCGTCACGGGCATCAAACCATCCAGCATCCATCCGCCATCATCCCGACAGACCGCCCAAGCCTGGCTGGTCGTTCCCAATTGCAGCTCTCCGGTGATGGCCTCCAGCAGATCGCGGGGGGTTAAAAGACCCTGCACCACGCCGTACTCATCGACCACCAATACTTGGCGGCCCGACTGGGTTCGGAACTGCTCCAGTAACTCCATGCCGCTCAAAGTCTCGGGTACAAATGAGACCGGTGTCAGATGGCAGGCCAATGTGCCGGGGGCATCAGCGCTGAGCGCCAGCAGGTCCGCCATGCTGATTTTGCCCAGCACATCGTCCATGGAACCCTTGCACACGGGATACCAGGAATGCGCCATCGAACGCCCTGCGGCCCCCACTCGGATCAAACTCTCAGCCACCGTAGCGCTGGCATCCAACCACACCACTTCAGATCGCGGAACCATCATGGATGTCAAAGGGCGGTCATCCAGACTGAACACGTTTTGCACCATCTGATGCTCATGCTGCTCGATCACACCGGCATCGACACCTTCTTCTAGGCTGGCGCTGATCTCTTCTTCGGTGACAGTACGCACCCCCGTGGTGTCAATGCGCATCAGCCTGAGCACTGCCGCCGTGGTGTTGGCCAGCAGTCTGACAAATGGGCCGGCGGCTCTGGCCAGCCACAGCATGGGACGGGCCATACGGCGGGCGACAGCCTCGGGGTACAACTGACCAATGCGCTTGGGCACTAGCTCGCCAAAAATCAGGGTGATAAAGGTGATCAGCGTCACCACAAGAACGATCGACGATACGGTGGCCAGGGGGTCAGCCACACCCAACGTGCACAGCCAGGTGGCCAGACCATGGCTAAAGGCGGCTTCGCCCACGATGCCGTTCAACATGCCGATCGATGTGATCCCTACTTGTACCGTTGACAAAAATTGGTTGGGGTCGGCCAGCAGGGCCAGTGCAGCCTGCGCGCCCTTGTCGCCCCCTTCAGACAGAGCGCTAAGACGTGCACGGCGACAAGCCGCCAAGGCCAGTTCGGACATGGCAAAAACACCGTTGAGCAGCGTCAAAAAAACGATCAGCAAGATGTCCATCACATCCCGACAAGTCAACCTGGTGCCATGTTTGTGTGGAAGTCCTCTTCACGCACGGTCCGAAAAACGTACAGCCACCTGTGCAAAATCGTCCAGACTGTTCACAAAGGCATCCACAACATCGGGGTCAAAATGGCTGCCCCGTCCATCCTGAATGATTTGCAGGGACTGCTCGACTGGCATGGCGGGTTTGTAGATTCGCCGGCTGGTCAGCGCATCAAACACATCGGCCAGGGCCATCAGCCTTGCGCCCACCGGTATGGCATCGCCGGACAGTCCGCTCGGGTAGCCGCTGCCGTCCCACTTTTCGTGGTGACACAGGGCAATGTCTGCGGCAATTTGCAGACAGGCAAAAGCGCTTGCCGCCTGCTGCGTCAATGCCTGGCCCATAAACGCGCGTACTTGCCCGATAGCCTTGTGAATGGCAGCAGAGCCTAGACCTGCATGGCGCTTGACGATGTCAAACTCATGGTCGTTCAAGGGGCCAGGCTTCAACAGAACAGCGTCAGGCACCCCTATCTTGCCGATGTCGTGCAGTGGAGTGGCCATGACGATCATGTCCAGACGATCGCCTTCAAGCGCTGCACTAAAACGTGGATGCACCAACAATTTTTGGGCCAGCAATTGCACATAGGCACGGGTGCGCACCACGTGCAGGCCGGTGGCGTTGTCCCGGACTTCGGCCAGACAGGCCAGCGCCCTGATGCCGACATCCTGAACCACCAGGCTGTCAGACAGACGCTGCGCCGTATCTCGTGCGGGCCTGCCACTTGGTTGTGCCAGACTTTGACACGCATCGTCTGCATTCAAAATCGTAGGTGTAGGGCTGCTGTCGGCACTGGACAGATGAAGGTCGGTCACGGTTTTTTGATCCATGGGTGATTTTTAGGGTACGTGAACCAGATAGCACTGATCAAAAGCACCCTTGACATGTAGGCGTTGGCATCTACTTGAATCATTGTGGGGCAATTTCCTGCCCCCTGGGGGGTATCTCTCCCCTTTTTTTTTATTTTCACAAAAATAATGATCCCGTAGCTGGTAAAGCGAATTGTTACGTGCGCAAACAAGCCCGCACCTACAGCGGGATGCCATTCATGTCGCTTGGTCAGTGCTGGAATCTGTAGATAGGGATCCGTCACAAGATGAACCAAGCGACAAGCACCAAGGCCATTGGCCATTGCACACGCAGCGACCTCATTGTAGTTAGGACGATCGATGTCAAGGATTGCGGTTCAGGATGGTTGCCAGTTCAGCCTTGTCGCTGATATTGAGCTTGGTAAAAATGCGCTGGATGAAATTGCGCACGGTCGCAGGCGAGATGCTTAAGTCCTTGGCGATCTCTTTGTAGGACCGCCCCTGTCCGTAATGCATGGCAACGGACAATTCACGGGGCGACAGTGGGGTCAAAGCACTGCACGCAGAGGCCCTCAGAAACAACAACTGCCCAACACAGGTTGCCGACACACAGCTTGCAATGCCCGAAAACACAGCGGTGCCACCGGGCTTGTTGATGGCATTCAAGAGTTTGTCGGGTAGCTTGATGCCTTTCCAGTCCGGCCACTCCTGCCTGAGCAGGGCGTTGAAACCGCTACCGGCGTAATACAGTTGGCCGTCTTGGCGGGCGATGGCCCGGGTTGCCTGATCTGTCGCGGCCTCTTCGATACCCGTTTGACGCAGCGACAGCAAGCGGTTTTGCGTCAGTGCCTCCACCATGTGGGGAAACAACTGCTCCAACAGGCGTTCGTTGTCATCGTTGAAATGATCGCCATCCTTCTCGCGAAAAAGTGTGATGGCATGTCGAAACTTGGGTGTTGTTCCCAATTCAGAAATACACAGGCTGTTGGCATGGCGATAGCGCCGCGTGTAGTCACGTATTTCGGCAAATTCGCGGCCAGCAAAGAAACTTGGCGTATGGATGCCAACGGCCTTGCCGGGATTCAGTGCCACTTGATGCATCAAGCGGTCCATCCTGTTGATCGCATCCCAATCGACGACGATGTCCGTCGGCTCGTTGAACAAATGCGAACAATGTGTCAAAGCTCCCGTGTTCAGCAACTCTACGGTCAGCCACCGGCTTGATGTAAACGGCTTCCCACTTAAAGCGGGACAGAGGTGAAGTCGCATGCCGATTCAGATGAATTCAGATGCCGGTGCTTGTTACTATTCCTTCTATGCAAAAAAACTCCAAGACCGAAGCCATACGACACGCAAGTCACGCACTACTGC
>CAIJOK010000109.1 GCA_903822205.1 uncultured beta proteobacterium
AGACCCCCCGCCGTCATTCCCGCTCAAGAGGGAATCCAGTGTGATGTTGCCCCTCACCCCGGCCCTCTCCCCAAAGGGGCGAGGGAGTTTTGCCCTCTCCTCTGTGGGGAGAGGGTTAGGGTGAGGGGTCTAAACGATTACTGGTTTGAGGATGTGTTTATCAGTTGAACCCGTGACGTAGAATGTTGTCATCAATAAGTTTGATACATCATGTTCATTTCCAAATCAGCGCTGATGCACGTCCTTCGTGCATAGACCGCTATCAATTGATGACTTTTGAAGTATTTGATTTTTTGTAAATTATATTAAAATTGATCAACTGACGCAAAATTGTGCCTGCCAGATGCACCGACGCAAACAACACAAGGAATCAAGGAATCAAGGAATCAAGGAATTGAATACCATGACTTTTTATCGCTCCCACGCAAAGAGCATGGGGAGCGATTAAATACGCACATTCCATGCCTGATACCTCCAGACACCAGCACCTAGGAAGCAGCTTCACTGTAATGTCACAGATGGATAGCACAATTCACAGATTTAAGAATGCACGGATCGCTATGTATTTTGGTGACCACCCACCGCCCCATGTGCATCTGACCGGTCCCGGATTCAAGGCGCTCATTGAAGTCGAATCGTTAAAGGTCGTTGGTCATGCTGATACACAAAACACTGGCTGAGGCAAAAATCTGGATTGCGGCTAACCGCGAAATCATCATGAAATTCTGGCAAATTAGAGGTATCAAGCGATGAAGCAACCTAACATCAAAGCCGTCATGGCGAACGGCATCAAAACCGTTTCAATTACTTGGGTTAATGCCCGTGTTGATCAGGTTGACTTGGCTGAGCTTATTGGTGATCTGGCAGGGCTGGCTGAGCTTGATAACCCTGCCTTGTTTGCGCAGGTTCAAGTCGGTGAAGATGGCTGGTCTTTGCTTTGGCCTGATGGCGCTGAAATTGGCATTGATACCCTGTGGCGCATGGCCAAAGAGCAAGCTGGCCAAGCCACGCCAATCCGCGAATTTGCCTCATGGCGTGTACGCAATCATTTGTCTTTGACCGATGCAGCGATAGCGCTTGGTATTACCCGGCGCATGGTGGCGTATTACGAGGCCGGGCGCTACCTGATACCGCGTATGGTTGGCTTGGCGTGTCGCGGCTGGGAAATTGATCGTCGGGTTTAGAAAAAATGAATTCATCAGGGCCAGGTTAAATTAATTGACGTTATTTCCGGCTGCAATGCTTGTCTGGTACGCGTTGGCATATCTGATTTTTTATCGTTCCCACGCTCTTTTCGTGGGAATGTGGTTTGAGTATGCGTTTATCAGTTGAACCCGTGACGTAGAATGTTGTCATCAATAAGTTTGATACATCATGTTCATTTCAAAATCAGCGCTGATGCACGTCCTTCGTGCATTGGCTGCTATCAATAGTTGAGTTTTGAAGTATTTAATTTATTATAGGATTATTATTACAATAAGGTTGCAATTGCGATTTCATCGCATGGCAAAAAATAAAACACATGAAATCAGACCCCTTTAGAATACTTACACCTGACGAACGATGGCATCCGACACAAAACCAAATGGACGTTTTTCAAAATGCCTATGAAAAGCTATTACCGCCATTGGTTTACAAAATCAGGTTAGCAGTTAAGAACTGGAGAGATGAAAATTATCAAGGTGCATCGGAAACATCTAAATCATTACTGAATTTCTGGTTTAATCAAGAGCATCTCATTGGACAAACTAAATTTAGCTTTTTCTTTTCCCAACGTGAAGCCATTGAATCCATTATCTATCTCTATGAAGTTGCCAAAGCCCATGATAAATATGACATGATGCGTTTTGACTCTTCGGAGCGTATGAGTACAGGGATGTTTGATGAAAGCATTGGAGGAGCTGGATGACCCCATCAACCGTGCTGCGGGACTTTGGGCGTTGCGTGATATTGCACAAGCGTATGGAGGGGTGCAAGTAAACTGTCTGTACACTGTGGGCTGATAAAGGCCAACACCAACACGACTTGAGGAATTTGTAGATGAAATCTTTTCCGATTTTTTTGACCGTCGTGCTGGCTGGCCCAATCCCTGTTTTTAGTGAAGGCGCTCAGAGATGAAGGCTGGGCGGTTTGGTTTTTTTGCATCATTTTTTTTATGAACCACAAAGGAAAACAATGACAATTTTGCGCGACAAAATCACAACGGCCATTCATGAAACCGCTGACATGCGCGGTATCGAAGTGAATGTTCTGGTGGATGAAACCGTATTGCTCGAATCAGGTCTTGACTCTCTTGGCTTTGCCATTTTGGTGGCCAGACTTGAAGAAGAGCTTGGTTACGATCCCTTTGTCTTGATGGACGTGCCGGTTTACCCGCGCACCTTGGGCGAGTTTGTTGAAATTTACCAACGATTTGCGCCTCTATGAAGTGTTTGCTTGATCGGCTTTCGACTTGCATGGCAAGCGATGTGCTTTGGCTCGCGGACCCTTTTGGCCCGATTGACATCACCAGGTTGACCCAGGCTGTATGTGGTATTGACCCAACGGGTTGGCAAGGTAAGCGTGTTGCTATTGGTGCGCTGCCAGTGCTTGAATTTGTCACTGCACTCGCGTTCCTGGATGGTCTGGCGCAGGCCATTGTTCTGCTGCCTACAGAAGACGATCAGCCAACCCGTGAAGCCCGACTGGCCCAGGCCGGGATCGACTTCGTGGTCGAAGGTAACGGCTTTGGATTCGCAAAGCTGTTGACTCAGTTCGATGTCACTGGCTCAAACGGCACCGCCCATCCGGCCGTTACAGAACGTCCCGCCGCCATCCAAACCACCTGGCTGTTGCCCACCTCTGGCACCACCGGCACACCCAAGCTCATTGCCCACACGTTCGCCACCTTGACGCGCAGCATGACCACCCGGCGCATTGGTGATGACTACACCTGGGGCAGTCTGTACAGCCTGCGCCGTTTTGCTGGCTTACAGGTGTTTCTTCAATCATGGATGTGTGGCACGCCGCTTATTTTGAATGAAGAGGGTGCTGATTTACACGACGTGCTGACGAGATTCATTGATCTGGGTTGCAACGCACTCTCAGCCACACCGTCGATGTGGCGCAAACTGGCCATGCACCCATTGTTCGACCGGCTGACCTTGAAGCAGATCACCTTGGGCGGCGAAATTGTGGATCAGTCCGTTTTGGAAATGCTGGCCAAACGGTTCCCTGCGGCTCGCCTCACGCACATTTACGCCTCCACGGAAGCCGGTGTCGGTTTTGCCGTGCGTGATGGGCGTGCTGGTTTTCCTGCTGACTATTTGTTGCATCCGCCATTAGGTGTCGCCATGCGCGTCGATGAGCAAAACCATCTCTGGTTTGGAACCAAGCTGGTTGAATCGTTGGCAGCGGGCACAGAAAACGTTTGGATCGACTCTGGTGACGTGGTTGAAATGCAAGCTGACCGAATCCGCTTTTTAGGCCGCGCCAATGGCTCGATCAACGTGGGCGGCAACAAGGTCATGCCCGAAGAAATCGAGTCGGTGATCAAAGAACTGCCAGACGTTGCATTCGTTCAAGTGCGTGCCCGCAAGAGCGCCATGCTGGGCAGTCTGGTCGAGGCTGCCATTACCCCTATGCCTGGCACCATGATGGATGCCGCCTTCAAAAAACAAGTGACGGCACACTGCCGCGCCCGTTTGGACGGCTTTAAAGTGCCCGCGTTCATTGTGGCTGCCGATACCATTGAACTGACCGCCTCTGGCAAACTCTCAAGGATGAACGTGGAATGAAAAAAATAGTGATAGTGACCGGCGCTCGCCGGGGCCTTGGCCTTGCAATCTGCCAACGCCTGGCCGCTGACGGCTACAAAGTGCTTGCCGTTGCACGCTCCGACAGCCCTGAACTGAATGTGCTGTGCGATGGTGAAAGCGTGTGCTTTGAATGTTTTGACTTGTCAAACACCGACAAGATTCACGCCTGGGTGGGTGACCTGACCAAGCGGCATGGCCGCATTTACGGGCTCGTCAACAATGCCGCCATAGGTGCCGACGGCGTGTTGGCCACCATGCACGAGCGTGACATTGCGCAGTCGCTGCTGGTCAACCTTCAGTCACCGATTGTGCTGACCAAGTATGTGTCGCGTTCCATGTTGCTCGGTGGTGCTGGCCGCATCATCAACATCTCATCCATCATCGGCTCGACTGGTTTCAGTGGCCTGTCAGTCTATGCCGCCACCAAGGCGGGTTTGATTGGATTCACCAAATCCTTGTCGCGTGAGCTGGGCAAAGCCAATATCACCGTCAACTGCGTGGCCCCTGGCTACATGGACACCGACATGACCAAAGGGATTGCGCCTGACAAATTGATGTCCATCAAGCGCCGAAGCCCGTCCGGCAAACTCGCCACGGTTGAATCGGTGGCAGCTTCGGTTTCATTTTTATTGGGTGGGGATGGGGCCATGATCAATGGCACTACCCTTACCGTTGATGCAGGGAGTACGGCGTGAATAGTTGTTTTGAACGAGATGGGTTCACACCCGTTGACGCCTTTTGCACTGACTTGTAGTTGATGATAGTCCCCACAATCACCGACTACTTCACCCCCGAAAGCCTGAACCAGGGTGGCGGTGTAACGATGCTTGCCCAGGAGCCTGCAGATCGGAAGGCGCTTTACCTGACCAACCAGCATGGCCACAAGTTGCTAAAAATGTTGGTGAAAAGTGAACCGCACTCGCAGTTGGACAAGCATCACGCGCAGATCAAGCTCATCCCCTATGGCATCAAGCGCGCCATCGTCTGGAAAGACTTGCCCACCGACCCGCAGCTTGTCACGCTGCGTGACGGGGTTGACCTGACCTATCACGGTGATCAAAAAGCCGACCAATCTCCCAAAGTGCACGTCAAAGCGTCATCAGGCTACACCACCTTGATCGACGAAGCCTTGAGTTTGCCCGCAGATGTTGACGTTCCAGTACCGCTTTTTAGCTTTGATACCGGTTATGCCAATCAGCGCCCGCTGACGAACGCGGTAACGCAAAGTTGCCACGTTGCGCCCTCTGGGCATCGCCTGGCCGTTCGTTTTGACCTGTACCTGGCCAGTGCCAGCATGGATATGCAGGCTTTCTTTGATTCGATGTATTTCTTCAACCTGTTCTGGACGCAAGAGTATTTGGCCGCTGCACAAAATTCACCCTTGACCAGTGGCCTGATCATCGCCCCCATCACCTTTTACCCAATGGGCGAGTATCAGATGGTGGTGCGCCGCTCGCTCGCAAAGCACCACGGCCGGCCGCAGCTTCAGTTTTATAGTAACAAAAACTACTATGCCAAGCTGATGAACCGGCCCACCGCATGGCATGATGCCCAGGGCAAATTGGTTTGGTCGACCATGGCGCAAGACGATGCGCGGCTGCGGGCGGAGCGGATGGCCACTATTCCGCCGGAAAATTAAAAGCTCAAAGTAGCAATGCCCATTACGAACCTAACTGAGTTTGAAGAATCAACCGCTTTTGATCGGTTGGTTCTTTCAAGTTCCACACAACAGCATAGAGCCAACGAAGGACACCACATGACAAAACTCATTCATCCAACCGCAATCATCTCGCCCAATGCCAACATTGGCGAAAACGTCGAGGTCGGGCCATTCACGGTCATTCACGATCACGTTCAAATTGGAAGTGGCACACGCATTGACGGGTTTTGCGAGTTGGGCTATCCGACCCGCCTAGCTGACGGGTTGCCGCTCATCATTGGACGTGAATCAGTCATTCGCTCCCACAGTGTTTTTTATCAGGGCTCTACGTTTGGCGATGGATTGGTGACAGGGCATCAGGTCACAGTGCGCGAAAAGACGGTGGCAGGTAAAGGTTTTCAAATTGGCACGCTGGGTGACATTCAGGGTACTTGTGAAATCGGTCATTACGTTAAAACGCAAAGTTCCGTAACGATAGGTCAGCATTCCAAAATTGGCAATTTTGTCTGGATGTTCCCAGGTGTCTTGCTGACCAATGACCCCAATCCACCCAGCAACGATATGCAGGGTGTCACTCTTGAAGACTACGTCGTCGTTGCAGTGAAAGCGACTCTGTTGCCAGGCGTTTGTATTGGCAAGGGTTGCTTTATCACGGCACATTCGCTGGTGGGCCAGGACATGCCTGAAGATTCTTTGGTGTCAGGCTCACCGGCAAAACGTCTCTGCAAAGCAAGTGATATGCGACTGAAAAACGATGTCCGAGTGCGGGCTTATCCGTGGCGCAAACGCTTCGTTCGTGGATACCCTGAAAGCGTTGTAGAAAAATGGGCCAGTGGCTTGGAGCCATTTGAGTTTTAAAAATCCATACGACCTATGGGTCAATGTAGGAGCCTGAATTGACCCGCAATACCAAGTTTGGTATCATTGCGCATCTATCACTTTATCCTGATGCTGCCGACGATCTTCGCGCACTCATGATCAGTGATGCGGCTTCAGGGGGCAAGATAGCGGCTTTTTTACAGCAGGCCAAGAATGATCCAAAGATCATCGCAAGCCTGTTGGATCATGATTTTGGTGACACCCGAAAAGACCCTTACCATGTCAGCAAATGGCTTGAGTTTTGGAATACAGGCTACAACCTGTGGCGCGTAAAGTTATGGACTTTCCCCAAAGGCAGCCTTCCTTATCGCATTGTTTACGCTTACCAACCGAGCACGCAGCACTACCATGTCCTCGCCATCGTCCATCGTGACTTCGACTACCAAACCGACCATGTCGTTACCCAACGCATCCTCACAGCCTACAGTTTGCTCGACATCACCACAGTCCGCTGAGTGGCGCGCCTTTCAGACGGAAGGTGCCACCAGCGCGCCTTGGGTGATTCGTGAACTCACCGCTGAGCAACCGTCGTTGCTGCCCCGTGATGCGGTGGACATTGACAACTTTATGGCTGAGTTGGAGACCACACCACACGGGGCCAATGCGATCGTCGACGGTCACAAGTGGGTGGCTGAAAACTTTTACAGTGGCAGCGCCTCGCTTGCCGCATTGCGTTTACAGCGAGGGTGGTCTCAAGCCGAATTGGCCCGCCAGGTGGGAACCAGTCAGTCCTACATTGGGCGACTCGAAAAGAACGTCATTGATCCGCAACTCTCAACGGTTCGCAAGATCGCCCGTGCCTTGGGTGTGCCGGTGGCAGCCGTCGATGAAGCACTGACCCCGGAGAAGACATCATGAAAAAAAATGCTGATCGTTTTGTGCATGTGGTTTTTTGCGATGACATTCGCCACGAAGTGGGCAACAAAGTGTCGTTTATGGGGTGTTATCAACGGGAAATGCTGATGCCGGTCACTCCCTGGATACTGGCCAGGCTCTGCATTTTTGTTACCGTTTCAACACCCGTGGCGCGGCCTTTTAAGTCGCTCACTCTGCGTGTTCATCAAGGTGCGAATGAAGTGGCAATCATTGAAATGCCAAGTGAGGATGTGACTCAGTCTTTAGCACCAGTGCAGGAAGGTGACACGCGAATCATGGCCAATTTGGGGCTCACATTGGCATCGTTGGTACTCACCGAACCTAGCGAAATTCGTGTGTTGGTCACCACCGAGGAAGGTGATATTCAGGGGCAACAACTTCGCATCAAGCTGATGCCTCAGGCTGAATTGTCACATGAACTGATCAAACCAGATGCAGTGGCGGGTGCTGCCAAGAAGAAAGCGAAAGCGAAAAAAACGGTCACCAAACGCCCAACCACCAAGGTTGCAAAGTGAGGAAGCCCGCATTCCGCTTCGCTTCATGCGGGCTACATTGCTGGCGAAATTCGTGTGTTGGTTACCACCGAAGAAGGGTAAGCGTTTAGCCCCCCCTTTGTTGATGCCGACCGAAAATTGACCCACCCTGCCGATTTGTTAACGGATGCGTCGCGCTGTGTTTCAATTCAGCAGCGAAAGAGTTTGACCATTTCAAAAAAATTCAAAGATCATCAAGGAGAATGTATGCGTTTTATCCATGCAGCGGATTTGCATATAGACAGTCCATTAAAAGGCTTGAGTCGGTACGAAGGTGCACCACTAGCGCAATTGCGGGGTGCTACGCGGCGGGCGCTGGAGCGGCTGGTTGAACTGGCTATCGACGAAAAAGTTGACTTTGTGCTGATTGCAGGCGACCTGTACGACTGCGATTGGCAGGACTTTCATACCGGCCTGTTTGTTCGCGAGCAAATGGTCAAGCTGGGTAAAAAAGACATCAGGGTGTTTATCGTACAAGGCAACCATGATGCGCAGGGCGTGATCTCGCGGCAGGTACCCTGGCCCGACAACGTGAAGGTGTTCTCCAGTCGCAAGGCAGAGACCGTTCGCCTGGATGCCTTGAATGTCGCTATTCACGGTCACAGTTTTTCTGACCGCGAGATGCCGCTGGATCTGGTGCCGGGTTACCCGTCGGCGGTCTCTGGCTTCTTCAATATTGGTTTGTTGCACACCAGTCTGACCGGTATGCCTGGGCACGACACCTACGCGCCCACCAGTTTGTCGGTGTTGCAAACCAAAGGCTATGACTATTGGGCGCTGGGGCATATCCATGCACGTCAGGTGGTGTGTGAGCAGCCCCGAGTGGTGTTTTCTGGTAATTTGCAGGGTCGTCACGCACGCGAGACCGGGGCCAAGGGCTGCGAGCTGGTTGAAGTGCAGGGATCGGTCCTGGAGGCTCGTTTTGTGCCGCTGGATGTGGTGCGCTGGCATCAAATCCCGCTTCATTTGGATCCGACCCTGTCGCTGAACGATTTACCCCGGTATGTGACGCAGGCCTTGCAGTCGGCTGTGAGCGGCGCTGGCGATGCGCTGCATGCGGTGCGAGTGTTGCTGACCGGCGAGTCACCCTTGCACGCCCTTGAATCACGTCAGCCGGGCACGCTGGCGGCGGCTGTTCAGGCCGCAGCACAAGATGTGACGGGGGCAGAGGTCTGGATTGAACAGGTCAAACTCGATTTGCGATCGCCCATCGACCGTGCGCAGATAGGGCAGGGCAATGATGCCTTGGGTGAATTGGTGCGCTGGGTGGATACGCTTTCTGCCGACTCGCAGGCTTTGGCCAAATTTTGCCAGGCAAGCTTGTCCGAAGTGATGAACAAAGTGCCGCCCGAAGTGTGCGCGGCGGTGGCGCTTGAACCCGATTCGCTGGATATGCCGCGCCTGAATGACGTGGCGGCGCTACTGGCGCTGGTGAAAGATGCCGAGGCCACTTTGTTGGCGCGTTTAAATTCTGGTGAGATACCGACATGAAGATTCGTCAGTTGTTATTGAATTAACCCCGGGTTCCCGACGAGAAAACAACCGAGCCAATCCCGATGAGGAAACCACTAACTGGAGAGCTGTGTGCGGGAAAATCGCACGCACGGTTCGGAGGGAGGGGAGAACGGTGTTCTTCTCTACCCCTATCAAATGTTGTTTGCCTCCACTGGAGTGACTGCATTTGGCATGGGGGGTCTAAACGGTTACGATGCAAGCATTCGATGCGTAGAGGCACTTGCGTAATGCCCTCAGTCTCTGCCACACCACGGCCTTAGGGCTGTTCATGGCCAGAACTTTCATACAGTGCTCCAGCCAACCTTGTCGGTTGTTTTAGTTTGTTGAGTACTCTGTCAAGGTCTTGCCAAAAGGTCTTGCCAAAAGGTCTTTCTCATTCTATGCAATGTCAATCATGAGAAATAAATTCCCAATCAACCCAGC
Source organism: uncultured beta proteobacterium (assembly GCA_903822205.1). GTDB lineage: Bacteria > Pseudomonadota > Gammaproteobacteria > Burkholderiales > Burkholderiaceae_C > Rhodoferax. The sequence goes on from CAIJOK010000109.1 coordinate 9,684, forward strand.
ACCACATCTTCTAACGCCAAGACATAAAGCGCTGCCCGCGCACGGCTGGCCCCCACATACAGGGTTTCTGGATGTTTGGTCGCACCTGTATCCAAGCCCACCAAAATGACCACATCCGCTTCCAAGCCCTTGAACCCCTGAATCGTCCCCACCCGCAATTGCCCCTGTGGCGGTGACACCATGTCTGTGGTCACGGGCAAGTCGGCCAGTCCAACTGACCAGTTTGAATGCTGATTGGTGTGCCGATACGGGGATAGCACCACGACCTGTGCCAGATTCAAGGACTCTTTGCCCACCAAATCACGCAATAACTGGCGCAGTTGCCTGCCCATCTCGTCAAACCCGTGGCTGGTCAAAATCACGGGCGGCTCTCCGCCAAGGATGCAAAAGGTCTGCGGCACACGGCATTGCCCCAGACGTGCCGCCAGCTCACCAATGGCTTGTGTGTTGCGCATATTGGACTCAAGCAGCATGGGCGCTGCTGCAAAGGGCGGCTCCCACACGCTGCCCGCCTGAAAGATCGACTGACGGCGGTCATAAAAGCAATACCAACTAAACCCCGTTTGCCCCAAGGCCTCCAGTGCCACCCACCAGGTGGTCGCAAAATCAGCCGCCTCATCCACAATGAGGGTGTCAAACCGTGTGGCGCTGCGCTCGGCGGCCATCAACAACAGTTCGGCAGATTCTTCCTTATAAAAACGCCCCATCGCTTCTGATTCGGTGGGCACATCGTAGGCCAGACCTGCTGCCAGTGCCTGTGTCTTGGCCAACTCATGAAAAGCCACCACCGTGATGCCGGGCACATCGGCCAAGCCTGCTGCCAAAGACCGTGCCAGGGCAATGTTGAAACAGGTCAGCAAAACCGATCTACCCTGCGCCGCATGTTCAAGCGCCAGAGTGCAGGCCAACAGGGTCTTGCCCGACCCCGCGCCACCTTCGACCAGCAAACGGGGTTGGCTACGCAACAGGCGCAGCACCTGAATCTGATCTTGCGTGGCACGGTGCATGGCACTGACAGCGTTGTCCACTTTGGAGGCCAACGGCATCAGGCAATGACAGTCGGGGGCCAACATCTCTTTGAGAGCCTGCTGCTGGGCGCGTGACCAAATCTGGGGCTGTGGGCAGGCTTCACGCAACAAGCGCAGCAACGCAGGCTCGGGGTGGGCCAGTGCCTTGCGATCCAGCAAAAAAGCACTCGATGGCACCTCAGTCCCAGGCAAAACACCACGCCAGACGACATCAGGAAACCATGCGCCGTGGGTGAGGGTGAGCGACACCACGGCATCGTTCCCCAGCCGGTGGCGTAATTTGTCCGTCAAGGCATAGCGATTGCGTCTGGCTTGCGAAAACGGAGATTGCTTCATCGCCAGGCCGGAGGCGTAATACCAAACGCCGTCACGCACTTGAATGGCCCCGGCTTTGATTTCAAAAACAATCAGGCCGTGGTGGGGATGAAAGACAACGGCATCGGCCTCACCGATAGATTCGCCGCTTCGCTCAAGCGTTCGCCATTCGACGGTTTGAAAAAACTGCCAGGGTGCGGGCAAGGTGGCCAAGGCAGTAAATACGCGGGATTCAGCTTGCTGACCGATGGCAGATGGGGGAGAGGATGATGGCATAAAGATACAAGGCGATTCAAACGGTCATGGTTATGACTTGAGTCATTGTCAATAAGTTAGTTACAAACAATTCATGTTAAATATCGCGCTAACGCACGTCTTTGTTGCATGGAGTGCTATCATTTTATGAATCGTATGGTATTTAACTTTTTGTAAATTATTTACTGAATATCAACATGTATTGAACGATAAATACTTGCATCAACTAATTTAATAATCTAAATTTGGCAGGCAAGTGATAATCAATGATCACAGGGGCCTTTCCCCTTGTCCTATAAGCACAGGCCGCTAAGTTACGAATCACAAATTAGATACGTATAGCAAACAGTCGTATCATATAAATCAATGACTTACAGAAAAATATACGTATTAAACTTATGGTCAGTAACTTATCAACGGTTACATAAATGGAGAGTCATTCGCTGCCCAGTCGTTTTCTTTGTGCAGGGTTGGCATGGATGGCATGGATGCCATTGTAGTGAAATGGTTACATCATGTTGATTGAAATTAAATTCATCATTTTTGGCGCTTCATGTTCAGCGCTGTATGTCAACATGAAACATCGCCAGAGACTTGTGTGACACGTTATGCTTTAGCCTCTGTCCTATACGCGTAAGCCAAACGGGTGCGGCATTGGAGGGATGTGAAGGTCTTTTTCCCAGCCGATGCCACGTTGTTGGCGCATTTGAATGCAAGTGAGGTGCAAACATGAAAATTCATCAATTGTTCTTGAAGGCGTTTGGACCGTTTACCAACACCACGCTGGACTTTTCGGGGCCGGCCCATGTGCATGTCATCTACGGCCCCAATGAGGCGGGCAAATCATCGGCCTTGCGCGCGATGGCCGATTTGCGGTACGGCATTCATGCGCAAAGCACCGACAATTTTGTCCATGATTACAAAGAGATGCGACTGGCGGGTGTGTTTGAGGATGCTGCCGGGCAACTGCTGGGATTGGCCAGGCGCAAAGGCAACAAAGACACTTTGCTCATGGCAAATATTGAAACGGGCGAGGCCATAGCGGGCAGCTCAGTGGCACCTGGCGTTTTGTTGGCGCTGACCGGTGGTGTGGCGCGTGAGCAATTTATGACCCTGTACGGCTTGGACTCGGAGCATCTGCGTACAGGGGGCGACATGCTGATTCGGGGTGAAGGTGAATTGGGTGCGGCCTTGTTTGAGGCCAGCACCGGTTCTGCGGACATCAAGGCGATTCTCGACACACTGCAAACCGATGCCAAGCGTTATTTCACACCCAAAGGTCAATCGACGGAGTTGGGTGTGGCCGCACGGCAAATTGACGATGCCAAGCAGCGTTACAAGCAAGCGATCACCAGGCCAGAGCATTGGAAAACCCTCAAACGGGTACACGACGATGCGGTCAGCCGGCTGCTTGAATTAAGGGGGAAGTTGACGCTACAGCGCCGACGCCAGGCCCAGTTGGCCGAGTTACGCGTGGTAGAGCCGCTGCTCAGGCAACTCGATCAGGCCAGTCACGAATGGGCCAATGTTCAGGGCGATGTCTTGCTGCCAGTGGATGCCCGCGAGCGCCGTTTGGCAGCACTCCAACAGCAAGCGCAAGCCAACACCGTTTTGCGCGAGGTCGATGAGGTATTGGCGCAGTGTCAGACTGAAGCGCAGACGATTCAAATAGAGACGCTGTTGTTGACGCACGCCACGGCCATTGACCGACTGGCAACCAATTTGGGTGCGGTTCGTCAAGGCAGTGACACGCGAGTGCGGTTGGTGGCATCGACTGAGGCGCAAGCTCAGCACCTGTTGCTGCAAGCCGCTCAAATGACCGAATCTGTCAAACCGGGCACACCAGTACTTCGTCTGGATGCGTTATTTTGCCAATTGCCAAGCGTTGCAGATCAGACTGAACTTGAAGGCCGTATTGCGCAGTTTCAGTCGCAAACATTGGCGCTGCAACACGCACGTTCCCAGTTGCGTATGAGTGGCAACAAGCTTGATTTGCTACAGCGCGAGACGCTTGATTTACCCGCTGCGCATTTGCAGCAGGCTTTGTCATTGGCATTGAAACAAGCCCAATCCTTGGGTGATGCTGAAAAACGGATGGCGGAATACAAGGGCAGTAACACCACGGAGCAACGCAAGCTGGATCGTCTCCTGGCGGCTCTTGGCTTGACATCCACTGAGCAACTGACCGCATCGCATGGTTTGGTGGCCCATCAAATTGATACGTTTGAGCATGAGCGCACCGAATTGGTCAAGCGTTTGACGTTGAGCCTTGATCAGGCCACGCAAATTGAGACAGACTTGCTGACCCAGCGGCGAAGGCGCACAACGCTGGCTGCTGTTGGCGAAGTGGTGACGGCCGATACGCTTAAAAATGCCCGATTGCAGCGCGATGCGGGTTGGCAGGACATTCGTGCTGCGTATATTGACTGTTTTGACCGTTCGCCGACTGATGTCACTTACCCCGTTGCGTCAACGCCTGACCTGCCTGCTGCTTTTGAGCGATCTCAAAATGATGCAGATCGGCAAGCGGACTTGCTGCGAGAAGGTGCCAAACGTGCTGCAGAAGTCGCTGAATGTGCGCTACGCATCACCGAAATGACGCAAGAGCTGGCGGGCCTGCAAGCGGTACAGACAGCCCACACCCAGTCGTTGGCCGCGCTGGATGCCAGTTGGCAACAAACGCTACAAGCAGCGGCTGTGCCGCAGGGAACAGCCGCCCAGGTGCGGGCCTGGCTGACGGGGCGACAGTTGGCGCTGGATCAGTGGGATCGTTTGACGGATGTGCGACAAGCGCAAATGCACTTTGACCAACAGATGACACAAGCGAGCAGTACTTTGTTGGCCGCGCTACAGGCGTTGGGCCAGGCTGTGCCGGCAAACGCCCACCATTTGGCTGCTTTGATGGCCTTGGGTGTGGAGCGTGAGCGTGCGTTGCTGGAGGCTAAAGTGGCCATGGCAAGGCGCACCAAAGACTTGAAGACTCTGACGCATGAGATGCAGGAGGCACAGGCGACAGAGGCTGACTTGAGCGCCAAACTGTTGGTTTGTCGCGCCACGCTGGATGCCGCTTGCCATCCACTGTTTTTGGTGGCGGGCGTGACACCCGAGACGATCAAAGCCCGACTGGCTGAATTGCAGCGATGGGCCACGGATTACCAGGTGCATGTCACAACGCTTGTGCAATTGAAACAATTGCAAGCCAGCGAGGCCACGGTGAGGCAATCAGCCAAGGCCTTGGGTGCACTGCTACACGAACCCGACTGGGTGCATCTGGAGGCCTGGTTTGATGCCCTGACGCAGCGTTTGGACTTGTCGCGCAAGGCGCAAGCCAGGCAAATCACGCTCAATGACAGGGTGGCGCTGGAGACCCAACGCCGTCAGCGAACACAGGCAGAGCTGCAAGCCGCAACGCAAACTCTACAGCAACTGATGCAGCAAGCGAGGGTGTCGGATGTTCAGACCTTGCCCGATGCGGAAGCGCAATCGGATCGGCATCGTGAAGCGGCCCGGCAGCTTGATGCCTTGAAAAGTCAGTTGAACAGCACGTCAACCAAGGCTATTGACACGCTACGCGCCGATCTGGTCGGTCTGGACAGTGTGGCGATTGAGCAAGAAAAACAAGCTTGTGTCGCCGATCTTGCGCGTCTGGAGGGCGAAGAGCAGGCTGCCATCGCGGCAGAGCAAGACACTCGACTGGCGTTAGCAGGCGTGGATACCTCAGACGATGCCGCCCATGCGCGAGAAGAACTGGAAGCCGCCATTGCCCGCTACCGTGCCGGTGTGCGTCCGTGGGCACAGCTCAAGCTGGCGCACGCCCTGCTGGGGGAGGCCTTGCGGCGTTACCGCGAAAAAGCCCAAGGACCCCTGGTTGAATTGGCCAGCGCGTATTTCAAGGCCATGACCGGCGGGCGTTTTGTGGGCTTGTGGGTGGATGACGACAGTGGATGTCCGATACTCAAAGTGAAACCAGACCAAGGTACGCTGGTGACCGTGGATGGCTTAAGTGAGGGGACGGCAGACCAGCTTTATCTGGCACTGCGCTTGGCCGCGCTGCAAGTTCAACGGCAGCCCGATCGCATGATGCCGCTGGTGCTTGATGACGTGTTCATCACCTCGGACGATGAACGTGCATCCCAAGTGTTGAAGGCACTGGAGAGCTTTGCTGCACAGGGGCAGGTGCTGGTGTTTACCCATCATCAGCATTTGGTCGATATTGCCAGGCGCACGGTGCAGCCAGGCATGTTGCGTGTGCATCAGTTGCCGCAGGCATTTGATCGCAGCCATTGATGCGAAGCGACGAAACCGAATTGGGCACTGGTTCACTTGACTGGCTTGACTCTGAAATTTGGTTCCACCAAGGCAGCCAACCTGGCAATGAAGTGCATCTGAACGCGTTTGGATAGCTTGCCTGCTTCCAGGCCAACCGACCTTAAAACGGCAGCAATCCATTCATCGCGGGTAAACGCAGCGCGTCCCTGCACATAGCGCTCAAAGTCAAAACGCGAGAGCTGAATGGGCCGTAAATCCTCAATTGAAAAAGCGTAGTCGTCTTCCTGAATGTCATTGTGTGCCAAGGTCACCTCGGCCCAAATGCCACCTTCGAGCAGTCTGTCATTGTCTGAATAGAACTTTTCGCCGATCGCAATCCGCTGCGAATTGAAGTTCTCAAGCGATGCCCAATGCCGTTTCTCTTTCTCGACATAGCGAACATGCACCTTGTCGATAAACCGGTGTTTACCTTGGGTTGCCATCTTGGACTGAGCCGCGTTGGCTTCGTCGGGTCGAACGTAGTTCTCCTGCAACGAAGACAAAACTGCCTCCATGCCAGCATCCATCTCCGCTTGGTCATTGCTTGCGCAATACTTGGCAAGCAGAAACTCTAGAACGAACGTAGGTACGTTGGTGCCCTTCTTGATCCGATGCAACAAGTCTTTGCGAAGCACCTTGCCATCAAAGGTCACGTTTAGCTTTTGGTCAAGTTCGTCCATCGTGCTCATTCCGTATAGTCGGTTTCAATCGCAAGATCGCTGTATGTCGCGAGGGTGGTTGGGTTCAATGCGGCTTCCCACTTAAAGCGGGACAGAGGTGAAGTCGCATGCCGATTCAGATGAATTCAGATGCCGGTGCTTGTTACTATTCCTTCTATGCAAAAAAACTCCAAGACCGAAGCCATACGACACGCAAGTCACGCACTACTGC
>CAIJOK010000110.1 GCA_903822205.1 uncultured beta proteobacterium
ACGGGTGCCTTTGCATTGGGCGAGCTGTGCCAGAGCCTAGAAACAGCCGCCATCGCCAAAGACAGCGCTGTGTCTGTCGCGTTGACCGCCAACATTTCCATCGCTTTTGACCAGGTACGACAACTGATCGACGCGCATCTGGCTACGTCAGATGGTGTGCAAGGGTAAAGGTTGACAGAATTGTCCAGTGCAGGATTCTCGGGCAAGCGCTCCCACAATGAACGTGAAACAACGAACCTGTAGCCCGTATGAAACGAAGCGAAATACGGGGATATCCAACACGAATGCCCTGGATTCCGTGTACTCCATCCAGGCTACAGGGTCAAATTCGGTACAGCTTCATCATTCCTACAAAAAGTTAAATACGCAACAACATACAAAATTTTCAAACGTGAACCACTACATTTAACCGACCCGATGTCAATACATGAAATCAAATAACTGCTCTGAAGGTGTTGAAGGTAGGCAACTGGACATCATCCAGCGAATTGGCGGTATCGGCGGTATCGGCGGTATCGGCTATTGGGAATACGATCCGGCGCAGAGTTCGATCTTTGTGCCCGAGGCCTCGCAGAGGCTTCTGGCTTGTATGACCGGGAGTCTTGTCAATTCGCCGGACTCGTTCATGCAAGCTTTGGGGGATGCCGGTCGTGAATGCCTTCAAGCGGCTTTCGATCAGGCCATGGCCAGCCATTTGGCTTTGCAGTTGGAAATCCAATTGGTCGGCATCGATGGCCGACCCGCTTGCCTTGCGTTTCGCGGTGCCCAAATCGAGCAGGCACCGGGTTTGCACCGGCTGGCAGGCATCTTTAGCGACATCTCGGACGAAAAACGTCGCGAAGCAGATCACATCCAGGCCAATGCGCAATTGCAGGCGCTGCTTGATGCGAAGCGCGCCAGCATGGCCATTGAGCGCAGTCTGGTTGCCAAAACAATGAGCGACCATGCAGCGCACTTCATCCTGCTGACCGAAGATGTTGAAGATGTGGTCTGGAAAGCCGACAGCAGTCTCCACATTACCTACATCAGCCCTGCCGACCAGCGCCTGCGCGGCTACCATGCCAGCGAAGTGCAGGGCCAACACTTGTTTGAAATGTTGACCGAAGAGGGTATTGCAACCGTTCTACAGGTACAGGCCAAGAGACGACAGACTGAACTGGAGGGCAATCCGGATGAATGTATCACCTTTGAGGTGCAGCATCGCTGCAAGGACGGGCGGCTGCTGTGGGGTGAGATTCAGTCCAGACCGGTGCGCGATGCCAATGGTGTCATTACAGGCTACCACGGCATCACCAGGGAAACCACCAAGCGCCGGCAACTCGAGGCCGATCTGAGGCAGGCCAGGATGGCCGCCGATGCTGCCAACGTTGCCAAAAGCCAATTTCTGGCCAACATGAGCCATGAAATTCGCACGCCCATGAATGGTGTGATCGGCATGGTTGATCTGCTTCAGCAAACCAGCCTTGATCACGAGCAGAACCGAATGCTGGACACCATTGGCCAGTCCTCATTGGCCCTGCTCCGTATCTTGAACGACATTTTGGACTACTCCAAAATTGAAGCCGGCAAACTAACCGTTGAACATACGGCCACCCCCTTGCACGACGTGGCACAAGGTGCTGTGCAATTGATGACAGGCAGCGCCACAGCCAAATGCATTGCGTTGTCGGTGTGGGTTGCGCCCGAATTGCCGCAGTGGATCATGTCTGACCCCTCACGCTTGCGTCAGGTGTTGATCAACCTGATGAGCAATGCCATCAAGTTCACCCGCAACCGTGCAGACCGCCCCGCACGAGTAGCTTTGCGGGTAGAACCTTGCACACTGGCCAGCGGTCAGCCCGGCATCCATTTGCGCGTGATCGACAACGGCGATGGTATGAGCGACGAAGTGGTCCAACGCTTGTTTCAACCCTTCACCCAGGCCGATGCCAGCACATCGCGCAAACATGGCGGAACCGGTCTGGGACTGTCCATCAGCATGGAACTAGTCCGACTGATGGGTGGCCAGATATTGGTGCAAAGCAAGATGTTTGAAGGCTCTGAATTTACGGTGGAGTTGCCCTTGCTTCTAGCCACACCGGGCCAACAGAGGGGTGTCGTTCCTGTTCGCCAAACGATCATTAAAAAACAGGCACCCAGCATTGAACAAGCCTGCGCCAGTGGAACATTGATCTTGCTGGCCGATGACGACGAAACCAACCGCGATGTGATCTCTGCCCAACTGCGCTTATTGGGCTATGCAGCCGAGGTGGCCGAAGATGGCGTGGCAGCGCTCGAGAAATGGCGAACTGGCCGTTTTGCCCTGCTGCTGACCGACTGCCAGATGCCTTTGATGAGCGGCTTTGATCTGACGGACATGATTCGTTTTGAAGAAGGATCAAATCGCCATACCCCCATCATTGCCGTGAGTG
>CAIJOK010000111.1 GCA_903822205.1 uncultured beta proteobacterium
ACGGGTGCCTTTGCATTGGGCGAGCTGTGCCAGAGCCTAGAAACAGCCGCCATCGCCAAAGACAGCGCTGTGTCTGTCGCGTTGACCGCCAACATTTCCATCGCTTTTGACCAGGTACGACAACTGATCGACGCGCATCTGAACACCCCATGACTGTGGTGGATGCTTGCAACAAGGCTTACTTGAAGGCGAGCGAAAAGGCCAGTCCAGTTAAGCTTGCGCATCAACTCATCAAACGCTTTGGCCCCTTAAGCTCTGCAACCGCCCAACAACTGCAAACAGCCACCGCAGATCAGCTTGAACTTTGGACTGATCGCATTCTGGATGCACCCACGTCTGCGGCCGTATTGGCTGATCACTGACTGTCTGTGCCTTTGCACGTTACGCCGAATGATGCAACCGCTCCTCCTGTGCTTCGTCGTTAGGTGGTTCAACAGGCTCACGACGAACGATGTTGCACAGTAAGTGAATTTGGCAAAAACGACTCGCACAGAATTGCATTTTTGCAACCGTACAAGTCGAATCATTGGGTGTCTGTAGGAATGATGGATTTGATGGGGGTCTCAACGGTTACCGGGCAACAACTCAGCAATGCCATACAGGCGTGCCAAATTGGCCAGACTTTGGGGCATACCGGTCACGGCAAAGGTCAGGCCCAGACCATCAGCCTCTCGGCGCAATGCCAGCAGCACGGCCAGTGCCGATGAGTCAAACTGACCCAAACTTCCTGCATCAACCACCACAGTGACCCCGATACCCCCACCACCTGCCCCCCCTGTGGATGTTGCTTTGGCTAGGCTGCCCTGCAAATCACGCAGGCAAGCCGCTGCGGTGGCACAGGTCAGTGTGGGTGGTAGTGTCAGCACAACGCGCCTAGCCTTTGACGGGCTTGGCAGACCCCGCAGCATTGGACTTGTTGCGCTCGGTCAGTGTGGAGATCAAGCCGTCAAGCCCTTTGGCGTTGATCTCTTGTGCAAACTGGCTGCGGTAGGTGTCCACCAGCCATACCCCCAACACATTCAGGTTGTAAATTTTCCAGCCGGCCCCGTCACCCGGGGTTCTCTCCAGGCGGTAGTCCAATTGCACGGGGTCACCGTGACCCTTGATCACGGTGCGCACGATGACCTCTTTGTCCTCTGGGGATGCGCGCAGGGGTTTGACGCTAAACGTCAGCTTGCGGGCCTGGCTCATGGCACCGGCGTAGGTACGCACCAGCAGGGTCTTGAACTCGGCCTCAAGCCGTTGGCGTTGGTCGGGTGTCGCCTGCCGCCATGCCGGCCCCACAGCAGACGATGTCATGCGCAGAAAATTGATGTAGGGCATCACTTTTTTGTCCATCAGCAGGGTGATGCGTGCCACATCACCCGACTGCACAGCGCTGTCAGTCTGAAGGGTGTCAAGGGCATCCTGGGTGATGCGGCTGATCAAGGCATCAGGGGCCTCGTCTGCGGCAAGGGCCGGCCACCCTGGTAGGGCGCAGGCCAGACAAAGGATCAGCAGGCGGGTTAAAAAAAAGCGCTTCATGAGAGGTCTCAGTTGGGAGAGGGAGAGGGGGAGGGGGACGGGGGGGTGGATGGCAAGGGTGCATCAGCGGGCAAAAAAGCGGGCGCAGGATCAGGGTCAGTCTCTGCTTCATCAGGAGGATTGCCGTCATAGACGGCATTGCGCCTGCGCTGCAAAAATGCGTCTCGGGTAAAGGTGTAGGGGTCCAGTGCGACCTCGTCCAGCATTTGGCTGGCCCCCAGCAAGCTGGCACGACGGTTGAGCAAATTCAAGACGGTGACGGTGTTGCGGGTCGGTACGTCGCTAACGTTGGACAGCAGATTGCCCTGAGCATCCACCGTCATAGAGGCCGTTGCATCGCGCACCGTGGAAGGTCCCAGCAGCGGCAATACCAGGTACGGCCCGGGCGGCACGCCCCAATAGCCCAGTGTGTGACCAAAGTCCTTGGTGTGACGCTCAATGCCCATGCCGCTGGCCACATCCACCAAACCCACCACGCCCAGAACGGTGTTTAAGCCAAAGCGGGTGAAACTTAAGACAGAGTCGCTTGCCTTTAACTGGAGGGCGTTATTGACACCCGACCAGGCATCTTGCAGATTGGCAAAAAAATTAGTCACGCCTTTGCGCACAGGCTGCGGCATCACATCCTGATAAACCGTGGCCACGGGCTTGACCAGGGCGCGGTCAACGGCATCGTTAAAACCATAAATGCTGCGGTTCAAAGGCTCAAGGGGGTCATGCGGGTTAGCCATGGGGCCGGTTGCACAGCCGCACAGCGACACCACCAGCACCGCCAGAAACCCCACCACCCCAACGATTCGCCAGGGCGTGGCGCGTTGAATTGTGAGGATGATGCTCACTGCGTCCTCCCAGGCAGACCGGCATCAGGGGCTGTAGGAGTGGCCGCCTTGCTGTACAAAAACTGGCTGATGAGGTTTTCAAGCACGACTGCGGATTGTGTGCTGGAGATCACATCGCCTGCAGCCAGACTTTTGTCAAGGGCACCGGCCTCAATGCCCAGATACTGGTCGCCCAATAAACCGCTGGTCAAAATTTTGAGCGAACTGTCCTGCGGAAAGGTATAGCGGCTTTCAAGCGCAAGCGTGACTTTGGCCTGAAACGATTTGTCATCAAACACAATCTGATCGACGCGGCCCACCACCACGCCGGCACTTTTGACGGCGGCTTTGGGCTTTAAGCCGCCGATGTTGTCAAACTTGGCCGTGACAGCGTAGGTTTTTTGAAAACTCAAGGTCAATAAATTGGCAGACTGCAATGCCAGAAACAAAACGGCAAAAACACCCACCAGCACAAACAAGCCTACCCACACATCATTTTTGGAACGCTGCATCCTGTTACCTTTACCGGTTATATCGTGAACATCATGGCCGTCAAAATAAAGTCCAGCCCCAGCACCGTGAGCGATGCCATGACCACGGTGCGCGTGGTGGCCTGGGCCACGCCCTCTGGCGTAGCCAAAGCGTTATAGCCTTGCAGCAGTGCGATAAAGGTGACGGCCACCCCAAACACAAAGCTCTTGACCACGCCGTTGCCCACATCCTTGAACACATCCACCCCCCCCTGAATCTGGCTCCAGAAGGCCCCGTCATCCACACCGATCATCAGCACACCCACCACCCAGCCGCCGATGATGCCCATGGCGCTGAACATCGCGGCCAGCAGCGGCATGGTGAAGATGCCCGCCCAAAAACGTGGACTCAACACGCGCTCGATGGGATTGACGGCCATCATCTCCATCACGCTCAACTGCTCGCCTGCTTTCATCAGGCCAATCTCGGCGGTTAGAGACGTTCCGGCGCGACCGGCAAACAAGAGGGCTGTCACCACCGGCCCCAGTTCACGCACCAGACTCAGCGTCACCAACAGGCCCAAAGACTCGGCAGACCCATAACGCTTGAGTGCGTAATAGCCCTGCAAACCAAACACAAAGCCCACAAACAAACCTGCCACCGTGATGATGGGCAAAGAATAATTGCCCAAAAAATGAACCTGATCACGCCACAGCAGATTGCGCCGCAGTGCGTAGCCCAAAGTAGCGCACAACTGCCAAAACAAGCGTGCGGCGTAGCCCATGGCATCGCATTCGCGGCGCAGCACATAGCCAAGATTGCCTGGGCGCAACAGGTTCATGCACGCCCCGCCCTGCCAAAGTCCTGCGCCACCGGTGGGCAGGGGTAATGAAAACGAACAGGGCCATCAGGCAGGGCATTGACGTACTGATAGACCAGGGGGTCGGTGCTGTGGCGAACCTCGTCCGGTGTGCCCTGCGTGGCAATTTTGCCGTTGGCCAGGATGATCACCCAGTCGGCAATGGCAAAGGTTTGCTCCAGGTCGTGCGACACAAACAGGCTGGTCAAGCCCATGGCATCGTTCAGGTCGCGGATCAGGTGCGCAGCCGTCCCCAGAGAGATGGGGTCAAGCCCTGCAAAAGGCTCGTCGTACATGACCAGATCGGGGTCAAGGGCGATGGCACGCGCCAAGGCCACTCGGCGGGCCATTCCGCCCGACAGGTCGGCGGGCCGCAACCCCCGTGCGCCACGCAAACCAACGGCGTTGAGCTTCATCAGCACCACATCGCGAATCAAGGCATCAGGCAAATCGGTGTGTTCACGCAAGGGGAAAGCCACGTTTTCAAAGACGTCCATGTCAGCAAACAGGGCACCAAACTGAAACAACATGCCCATGCGACGGCGCACAGCATAGAGCTGCGGCGTGGTCATGGGGGTGACATCCTGGCCGTCAAACAGCACTTGGCCTTGTTGTGCCCTGACTTGACCACCGATCAATCGCAACAGTGTGGTTTTGCCGCCGCCTGACGCGCCCATCAGGGCCGTGACCTGACCACGCGGCAGTGTCATGCACACATCATCCAAAACCAGCCGCTGGTGACCCTCCGTGGGGTCACCCTCATTGCCATAACCAAAGCTCACGTGACGCAGATCGACCAAAGATGCGACAGCAGGCGGTGAGTCCATCACAAGGGACATTAAGCGGCGGTGCGATAAACGTAGGGCATCTGGGCTACCCGTGCGGCACGATAACCGTCCCAGGCTTGGCGGTCCACATCTTGGTCCCACAGACGCGCACGGCCCAGGCGCTGACTGTCCTCCAAGTGGGGACGATCCGCCTTGAGCTGGTTGATAAACAAAGTGGCCTCAGAGCGGTAAAACGGACGGTAAAAAATGTTCATTCGGGGCAAATTTTGGATTGGGGGCTGACGCACTATCGTTCCAGCAAGGCGCACACCCTCGCCAACAGTGCCAAGAGGGCGACAAGATAGAGAAACATCGCTTGGGTCTGTGGCGATTATTTTGCGCTCATCCTGCGATTTCTATTTTAGTCAGGTACTCGGTGCTGCCAGTAGTGCCGGTCAAGGTCGCGCTGGCACGTGGTGGACTGCGGTTGCCATGACCGCCATGTCATGGCCCCGCAATGCGCGGTGTCCATCACCCGGATATGCCGCTGTGCATAACGCCCCATGACCAAGGGCGCGGGGTGACCAAATCGGTTGCGGTAGCCCGCCTGCACCCATGCGATCTGCGGCTGCACCGCATCCAAAAACGCCGCGCTGCTCGATGTTTTGCTGCCGTGATGCGGCACCAGCAACACGTTGGCGTGCAGATAGGCCGCACCTTGGGCTGTTTGTGTGGTATTTGCTGTTTGTGCTGCGATTTGCGCCTCTTGCGGCTGCTCAATGTCACCGGCCAATAGCACCGTTTGGGATATTTGGGGTGTTGATGCCTGGTTGCTGATGCGCAGGGTGCAGCTCATGGCATTGGTCTTGTGGATGTCGCCATAGTCTTCAGGCTGAGGATGCAGCACTTCAAAATCAACCTTATCCCACTGCCAGTGCTGGCCGGCCACACACCGGGTAGCTGGGCGCACCCCCTGTAGCGTGTTGGACAGTTCGATGGAACTGAGCAATTGCGCTTGGGGTTGCATCATCAAAACCGCCCGCGCTCCACCAGTGTGGTCGCTGTCGCGGTGGCTTAACACCACGGTGTCCAGTTTGACATTCAGAGCACGCAACAGGGGCACCAGAACACGGTGACCGGCATCGTTTTCACGGCTGTACGCTGGCCCTGCATCGTAAAGCAGGGCATGATGGGCCGTCTGCACCAGCACCGCATTGCCCTGGCCAATGTCTGCGGCGATCAGTTCAAAACCCCCCACCGGTGGCCGGTCGGCCTGCCACAGCAACACGGGCAGCAACAGCGGCAGTCCGGTCAAGCGCCACTGCCACGGCAGCGGCATGGCCAGCAGGCATCCGCCCGCAACACCCGCCACGCCGGCCCACACCGGGGCTTGCGCCACCGCCACACTGGCCCACGGCCAACTGGCCAGCCATTGCAAAACGCCATTCATCAGCCAGATGGCCCAGGCCGCCACGTCCCATAGCGGATGAAACAACACCCCCAGCATGGCCAGCGGTGTCACCAGCAAGGTCACCCACGGAATGGCTATGGCATTGGCCGGCAGCCCCACCAGCGACACCTGGCCAAACAGCAACAAACTCAAAGGGGTCAATGCCAGGGTGATCACCCATTGCTCACGCCATAAAGCGGCCAGCTTGTGACCCATGCCCCGAATGTCTGTCATGCCCATCGTTCCCGTGTTATCAGCTTGATCAGCTCCAGAATTCGCGCCAGAATCTGTTGCAAACAACACGCCCACAGCCACAAAGCTTAGCCAAAAACCGGCTTGTCGCATGGCCCAGGGGTCTGCGGCCACCACCACCACGCAGGCCATCACCCACACCTGCGGCCAGGGCCAGCGCAAACCCAACAGCCGCAGCCCCGCCACGGTAGCCAGCATCAGCACGGTGCGCTGGGCCGGAACGCCCCATCCGCTAAACAAGGCATAAGCGCAGGCCAAGGCCACACCGCCCACCAAAGCTGCACCTGGTGCAGTGACACGCAGACACAAACGGGCCGATCGCCGCCACAGCCAGCCGATCACATGTGCCGCCCCCCAGGCAAACATGGTGATGTGCAGGCCCGATATGCTCATCAAATGCGCCACCCCCGTGGCCCTGAACACATCCCAGTCGGCGCGGTCAATGGCGGCCTGGTCGCCCACCACCAGCGCTGCTATCAGACCTGCCGATCGGGGGTCGGTCACCCGCTCACCAATCTGGTCATGAACCTGCTGGCGTGCCCATTCCACCGGATGACCCCACCCCTGGCCAAGGGCTTGCGGGATGGGGTCTGTGGGGCCGGCGCGCACGTAGCCTGTGGCCTGCACACCTTGACCCCATTGCCACAGCTCATAGTCAAAACCATAGGGGTTCACCCCGCCGTGGGGGGCTTTGGGCCGCAACACCAAGCGCCAGCGCTCACCGGCTTGCAGCGGGGCGGGCAAACGCTGCAACTCACCCCTAAATTCGCCCGGCCCGTCACCCCGTGCAAACACGCCGGCGTACCAAGCTATGTCCAGTTTGGGGGGCAAATGCACAGGCTGCCCGTTCCATTGCGCAGACTCCAGGTCAAAGCGAAAGCGCAAGCCGGACTCAAAATGCTGCGGCATGGCGGCCACAACGCCGGTGACCAGAAGGTCTTTGCCCTCCAGACTGGGGGTCAAAGCGCTGTCTGCAAAGCGTGCAGCCCGCCAACCCGTCGTGCCAAACGCTAAAGCACACACAGCCAGCATCAGCCCCAGGCGGCGGTATTGGGTGGCTACTGAAAATGGCCCGAGCCCGGCCATTGCCCACACCCACGCGATAAGCGCCCCCGTCATCCAGGCCAGATAGACGTGGCGGCCCCACAGGGCGGTCTGCATCAATTGCAGCGCAGTGCCGACCAGATAGCCCAGCGATGCAACGGGGTAGGCGCAGGGGCGCAGTGACATGGGGCGTGTCAGGGCGATGATCTGGGCAACAGTCCGTGAATGCCAAACAACTTCAATGGAGTCCTGCCAATCATGTTGACTGGGTCTCTTTGTGTGTGGACTTGGGCGCTGGTGCAGCCACCACCAGCCGGGTGCCGGTTTGTTCGGCAATCAAGCGTGCCTTGTCAGCGGCACGCTGCAAGGCAACTGTAACTTGGCTGCGAGTAGGGAAAACGCCTGGGTTCGGTGCGGGGTTCAGGTTCATCACAAAGTCCTTTCACTGAGCAAAATTGGCGCAGGGCCGCTGTTGTCATCAATATCCCAGTCGTCCACCAGTGCGCAGTAACGCGCAAAATTGGCCTGGCCAGAGGCAATCAGGTCGGCGCTGACAAACTGCAAACATCCCGCTTCAGTCGGCAAGAATTCGCGTCAAAGGTAACCGTTTAGTCCCCCCGCCTCATGCTGCAATTTGAGCGCCATCTTTCTCAAGCAGGTGTGCCGGAATAGCTGGTAAGGCAGGTGCAGGCCGAACATGGCGTGCAGCGTCTATCGCTTGGGCCAGCAGGTCAATCA
>CAIJOK010000112.1 GCA_903822205.1 uncultured beta proteobacterium
AAAAGTTTGCCACTTTCAAGGAGAGTATCGACTCCTGCCTGCGTGACCTCGCCACCCGCTTCAAAGACAACATGCAGACGTTGATGACACTGAAGTTCCAACTGTTCTCAAAAACCGAAAACTGCACCGCGTAAGGTATATATCAAATCGACCTGCTGACACAAGCTGTTATTGCCACGGCATGGGCATCTGTGCGATATGGCACACTTGACTGGTCAGGTTGGCTGCCATTGGACAGGAGTGTCAATGGACAGGTCGCCCGCATTGCGCTTCGCTTGATGCGGGTTATGTTGGTCACATCACACCCGCACCCACATCACACAGATTCAAGCAGGTTGGCCATTTCAACTGCCACGCGGGCGGCATCGCGCCCTTTGTCAGTTTGACGTGCAAGGGCTTGGTCCAGGGTGTCGGTGGCCAGCACGGCATTGGCGATGGGTAATTGGTATTCAAGGGCCACGTGGCTGATGCCCGCAGATGCCTCTCGCGCAACCAGTTCAAAATGAAATGTCTCACCGCGAATGATGCAGCCCAGCGCGATCAGCGCGTCAAATTTGAGCTTTTCGGCCATGGCCAGCAGGGCCACCGGAATCTCAAGTGCCCCGGGCACAGAGACCTGTGTGATGTGCTTGTTGGCTACGCCCAAACGGCTTAGCTCGGCCCGACAGGCATCCGTCAGCGCCCGGGTAATGCCAGGGTTGGTGCGGGACACGACGATGCCGATCGTGAGTTTTTTGCCGTTCAAAAATGCCTCACAGTCTGTCTCTGTGTCGTTGTCCGGTGTAAACATGGTGGGGGGGAGGGAGTAGAAGGGTGGTGGGGTAGCGGAACCCTTGTGAGGAACGCTGACGGGACTGGGGCTGAGGCAGGGCCTGTGGCGGGCTTATTGTGAGAGGTAGCCAACGATCTCGAGGCCATAGCCCGCCATGCTGGGCATGCGGCGGGGATTGCCCATCAAGGTCATTTTATGAACACCGCATCCGCGCAAAATTTGCGCCCCTACACCATAGGTGCGCAAATCCAGCCGTCCACCATGGCTGGCACGTGCCATGCCGTTGAACTGCGCCAGCAACTGCGCGTCACTTTCGCCACAGTTAAGAAGCACCGCCACGCCCTTGCCATCGCTTGCGATGCGGGCCAGGCTGGCATCCAGACTCCAGGCATGCAGGGTGCGACCCACCTCCAGTGCGTCCAGAATGGACAGAGGCTCATGCACCCTGACCAGCACGGTGTCGCTGGTTTGCCAACTGCCCATGACCAAGGCCAAATGCAGGCCGTGGGCGGTTTTGTCCTGAAATGCATGCGCGGTAAAGGGTCCAAAGGCCGTGACCAAAGGGCGTTGACCTAAGTGCTCAACCAAAGACTCTACCCTGCTGCGGTGGGCGATCAGGTCGGCGATCGTGCCAATTTTGAGGCCATGCACCCCCGCAAAAACCTGCAAGTCAGGCAGACGGGCCATGGTGCCGTCGTCGTTCATGATCTCGCAGATCATGGCCGCCGGTGTGCAGCCTGCCATGGCAGCCAGATCACAGCCGGCCTCGGTGTGACCGGCCCGGATCAACACCCCGCCCTGCACGGCCTGTAGCGGAAAGATATGGCCCGGCTGCACCAGGTCAGTGGGAACCGCGTTGGGGGCCACGGCTGCCTGGATGGTGGTGGCGCGGTCTGCGGCTGAGATGCCGGTGGTGACACCCAGGGCGGCCTCGATCGATACCGTAAAAGCAGTGCCTTTTTTGTCACCGTTGCGGGCGGTCATGGGCGGCAGTTGCAGCCGTTCACAGTGATCACGGGTGAGTGTCAGACAGATCAGGCCACGCCCAAAACGCGCCATAAAGTTCACGGCATCAGCCGTGACGTGATCGGCAGCCATCACCAGGTCGCCCTCATTTTCACGATCTTCTTCGTCCACCAAAATCACCATGCGACCTGCACGCATATCGGCCACGATGTCCTCGATGGGTGAAATACCTGGCTGGTTCTGAATTGTCATTGTATTTTTACAAAAAATTAAATACTTGATAAATCATAAATAAATAGCATCCTGCGCAATAATGACGTGCGTTATATTCTATTTTGCCAATAAAATAACGTAACAAACTTATTAGCTAACAACCCATTGCCCATCGACTTTGAGCAAGGTGTGCTTGCAATCAAACCCATCGACATCGCCAGCCTGACCCGACGGCACACACACAACCACCTGACCGCTGGCCCGCAAAGCCGCGATCGCGGCATTCAAGGCGACATCCTCGCTCCAGGGAGCGCAGATGGCAGTGGGCACGGGGGGCGGCGGTGTCACGCCCACCAAAGACTTGAGGTCCAGACTAAAGCCAGCAGCCGGCCGGCTGCGGCCAAAGACAGCACCGACTTCGTCGTACCGGCCTCCGCGCACCAGAGCATCGCAGACACCGGGGACATAGACGGCAAAGCTGACACCGGTGTAGTAGGCATAGCCGTGAAGATCAGCCAGGTCAATGCTGACATCCATGTCCATGTCGATGTCCCTATGGACCTTGATCGACTGAAGATGATTCACCACTTGATTTAAATCTTGAAGCACCTCATGCACGTCTATCCGGTCTATCCGGTCTATCAGGCCTGGCAGGAATTTTTGGGCCTCACGCAAGACCTGTGCATCACCATACATCTCCACAAGAACCAGTAGGCCCTGACGCACAGAGGCCGGCAAGTGGCGAGTCAGGGCAAGCAGCTCGGCGCGGTCTTTGCTGGCCAGGGCCTGATGCAGTGCCGCAGTGCGCTCGGCACTGAGTGGCACACCGGCCAGAAGGGCTTTGACCAGACGGGCATCGGCCAAATCAACGCAAAAAGACGGCACATGGGCAACCCGAAGGCAGTCCGTGGCCAAGGTCAAGACCTCAAGGTCAGCCAAAAGTCCTGTGTGGCCATAGACCTCGGCCCCCAATTGCAAAGGCTCACGGGTGGCGTGGGGTGACCCTGGGCTGGTGTGCAACACCGGGCCGCAGTAGCACAGGCGCGTGACCCCGGGGCGGTTGAGCAAATGGGCATCCATGCGGGCCACCTGGGGGGTGGTGTCGGCACGCAACCCCATCATGCGTCCCGACATCTGATCGACCAACTTAAAAGTTTTCAGGTCAAGGGCCTGCCCAGCCCCTGAGAGCAGAGACGAAAGGTGTTCAAGCAATGGCGGTATGACCAGCTCAAAACCATAGCTGCGCGCAGTGTTGAGCAAGTCCCGGCGCAAGCGTTCGATGTGCAGCGCCTCGCGGGGCAGCACGTCGGCAATGTGATCGGGCAATATCCAGGCGGACATGGGCGACAAAACTTAAGGAGGGGGTGACAGAAATCAGGCCATGCGGTGCGTGATCAGGTCACGCGCGAGCGAATCTCGGGCAATGCCCTTTGCAGGTAATAGACCATCGACCACACCGTTAAAACAGCGGCAATCCAGATCAGCCAGAGGCCCAAAACCCGCGTGTGGATAAAACCCAGCAACACCCCGTCAAACAGCAAAAACGGGATAGCCACCATTTGGGCGGTTGTTTTGAGCTTGCCGATCAGGTGAACCGTCACATTGCCCGAGGCACCGATGGTGGCCATCCACTCGCGCAAGGCTGAAATGGCGATCTCGCGACCGATGATGATCAGCGCCACATACACGTCGGCCCGTTCCAGACGCACCAGCACCAAAACGCAGGCACACACCAAAAACTTGTCGGCAACGGGGTCCAGAAAAGCCCCAAAGGCTGACACTTGGTTGAGTTTGCGTGCCAGATAACCGTCCAGCCAGTCGGTGGCGGCAAAAACCACAAACATCACGGTGGCCGCACAGTCAAGAACAGCACGGTCAAATGGCAGATCAAACACGCCGACGATGAGCGGGATCGCCACAATGCGCGTCCAGGTCATCAGGTTAGGAACCGTCCAAAACATGGGTGTCGTCCGGGCGGGGCCTGTCAGACCAGTTTGCCGTGGCAATGTTTGTACTTTTTGCCACTGCCGCAGGGGCAGGGTGCATTGCGTCCAACATGGTGCATGGGGGAAGGCAGTGTGGCAGGGTCCACGGTGGTTTGAACCTCGCCGGTTTCGGTTGGCGCGCTGTACGTGACGTTGGCGATACGCTCGCCGTGGTCTTCAATGGCATCCGCAGCCTGATCAAGAGCCTCGTTGGACTGTACCTGCACGGTCATCAGCACTTGCGTGACATCGTTTTTGACCGTGTCCAGCATTTGGCCAAAAAGCTCAAAGGCCTCGCGTTTGTATTCTTGTTTGGGCTGTTTTTGGGCATAGCCGCGCAGGTGAATGCCCTGACGCAGGTAGTCCAGTGCGCTCAGGTGGTCTCGCCAGTGGGTATCCAAACTTTGCAGCAGCACCATGCGTTCAAACTGGGTAAAGTGCTCACTGCCGATCTGTTCAACCTTGGCCTCAAAGGCGGCGTGGGCCTGGTGGCACACGGTATGCACCACATCGTGGTCGGTGATGGCGCTGGCGGCATTCACCTGGCTTTGCAGATCCAGCCCAAGATGCCATTCGTCGGCCAGCACCTTTTCAAGGGCCGGCAAATTCCATTGCTCTTCAACAGATTCAGTGGGGACAAACTGTCGAACGATGTCCTGAAAGCAACCCTCTCGCAGGGACTGAATCTGGGCCGTGAGATCGGTGGCATCCAAAATCTCGTTGCGCTGCTGGTAGATCACTTTGCGCTGGTCGTTGGCCACATCGTCGTATTCAAGCAGTTGCTTGCGCATGTCAAAGTTGCGAGCCTCCACCTTGCGCTGGGCACTCTCGATGCTGCGCGTGACCATGCCGGCCTCGATGGCCTCTCCGTCGGGCATTTTGAGGCGATCCATGATGGCTTTGACGCGCTCGCCGGCAAAAATCCGCATCAGCGCGTCGTCCAGGCTGAGGTAAAAGCGCGATGAGCCAGGGTCACCCTGACGGCCCGAGCGTCCACGCAACTGGTTGTCGATGCGGCGGGACTCATGCCGTTCGGTGGCGATGATGCGCAGCCCGCCCAGCTCTTTGACTCGTTCGTGGTCTTTTTGCCATCTGTTGCGAACAAGATCAATGCGGCACTGTTGTTCTTCCGTGTCCAAGGCAGCATCAGCCTGAATGGCCTCGATCATCTTGCTGATGTTGCCCCCCAGCACGATGTCAGTACCACGGCCCGCCATGTTGGTCGCAATGGTGATCATCCCCGGGCTGCCAGCCTGCGCCACGATGTCAGCCTCACGCGCATGTTGCTTGGCGTTGAGCACCTGGTGAGGCAATTTTTCCTGCTCCAGCAGTTTGGCGATGATCTCGGAGTTTTCGATCGACGTGGTGCCCACCAGCACAGGCTGACCGCGTTCATGGCATTCACGAATGTCGGCAATCGCGGCCGTGTATTTCTCAAGGGTGGTTTTATAGACACGGTCTTGCTGGTCGTCTCGCCGGCTGGGGCGGTTGGGGGGAATGACCACGGTCTCAAGTCCGTAAATCTCTTGAAACTCATAGGCCTCGGTGTCGGCAGTTCCGGTCATGCCGGCCAGCTTGCGATACAGCCTGAAATAGTTCTGAAACGTGATCGATGCCATGGTCTGGTTTTCAGGCAGGATGGCCACGCCCTCTTTGGCCTCAACCGCCTGGTGCAGGCCGTCGCTCCAGCGCCTGCCAGACATCAGCCGTCCGGTAAATTCATCGACGATGATGATTTCTCCAGCCTGCACCACATAATGCTGATCGCGGTGGTACAGGTGGTTGGCGCGCAGGGCGGCATACAAATGGTGCATCAGGGTGATGTTGGCGGGGTCATACAAACTGGCACCCAAGGCGATCAAGTTCATCTCACACAGAATACGCTCGGCGTTTTCGTGACCACGCTCCGTTAAAAACACTTGGCGGCTTTTTTCGTCCAAGGTAAAGTCGCCCACCTTGATGACCCCTTCGCCGGTGTGGGGGTCGGCCTCACCCTCTTGCTGCTCAAGCTGTGGCACGATGCGGTTGATCGCAACGTACAGATGGGTTTGGTCCTCGGCTTGGCCGCTGATGATCAGCGGTGTGCGTGCCTCGTCGATCAAGATCGAATCCACCTCATCGACGATGGCGTAGTTCAGTCCACGCTGTACACGGTCTGCGGCCTCATAGACCATGTTGTCGCGCAGGTAGTCAAAGCCATATTCGTTGTTGGTGCCGTACGTGATGTCAGCGCGATAGGCGGCCTGCTTTTCATCACGCGACATACCGGGCAGGTTGATACCCACCGACAAGCCCAAAAAGTTGTACAGCTTGCCCATCCACTGGGCATCGCGGCTGGCTAGGTAGTCATTGACCGTGACCACATGCACCCCTAAACCGCCCAGGGCGTTCAGGTAAACAGGCAGGGTGGCCGTCAGAGTTTTGCCCTCGCCGGTGCCCATCTCGGAGATTTTGCCCTCGTGCAACGATATACCGCCCTGCAATTGCACGTCAAAAGGACGCATTTGCATGATGCGTTTGGAACCTTCGCGCACTACCGCAAAGGCCTCAGGCAGCAGTGCATCCAAGGTTTCGCCCTGGCTCAAACGCTGCTTGAACTCATCGGTCTTGCCGCGCAGAGCGTCGTCAGACAGCGCTGCCAAGCTGACTTCAAGGGCGTTGATTTTGGCGACAACGTGACGGTATTTTTTGAGCAGTCGGTCATTGCGACTGCCAAAAATTTGGGTAAGAAAATTGGTGGCCATGGGGTGCAGCGTAGGGCGCATTCCGGCATGGCCGGTCGTGCAACGCCATCCTTTGATGATGATCAAGACGGAAATGGAAGTTCAGGATATGCTGGAAAACTGGGCTGCCCGTCAGACGACAGCCTGATCTAAAACTGATGCAGCACCGCGCAGCAAAAGGGTGGGGTGGATCAGGGGGCTCAATTGCGAAGTCCTAAAAAACCGATGGGCATCATTTTAGCTTTGTGACCCCAAGTTTGAACGTCCGCAAGACAGACGCATGCAGGGCACTGGGTGGGGTATCATCGCCGTTCAACTCGGGCGGCGGTGCGCTTTTGGCATTAAGTTGCCGACGGCATTTTGGCCTGTGTCTCTTGAGTCAAGACCTGACAGACTGTATCCATACCTGTGCATACCTGTGCATACGTGTTCATATGAGTTTATACGTGTGCATACGAAAGCATAAAACCTCTTGTCTTTTGCGTCTTATCCCCAGCTTTGTATGGAACCCAGCCAAGTGGGGTCGTTCCATCCAAGCGATTTTCTACCCATAGGCTCTTTGCCATAGGACTTTGGTCCCGCCTCCCCCACCTAACCCCAAACAGGAGAATTTTGATATGACGGTAACCGTCGATATCCTTGATGGACAGGAACGCAAGGTAACTTTGGTGCTGCCCATCGCTGTTATCCGATCAGAAATAGATTCGCGTCTTAGAAAGTTAGCCAAAACCTTAAAAATGCATGGCTTTCGACCGGGTAAAGTGCCGGTCAGCGTGGTAGCACAGCACCACGGTCAGGCTGTGCAGCGCGAGGTTCTCGCTGAAAATCTCAGCCAGGCGTGGACCTCTGCGGTTCAAAATACCGGTTTGCGTGTCGTAGGACACCCTGATCTTCGCGAGAGCGCGGACACCACGTCTGGCGCGCTGGTTTTTGATGCCTTTTTTGAGATTTATCCCGATATCCAAATCAGGGACTTGGCCAGTGCAGATCTTGTCAAGTTAAGCACTGAAGTGACCGACAGCGCCATCGACAAAACATTGGACATTTTGCGTCGCCAGAACTGCACTTTTGTGCCTCGGTCTCCTGATGATGGGGCTGATCTTGGCAACCGTTTGACGGTTGATTTTGAGGGGAAAATTAACGGCGAGGTTTTTGCAGGCAGCACGGCCAAAGCTTACCAGTTTATTTTGGGCGAAGGCCAAATGCTCAAAGAATTTGAAGATGCCACAGTGGGCATGAAAATCGGCGAGAGCAAGACTTTTCCACTGACCTTTCCTGAACAATATCCCAGCAAAGATGCAGCCGGCAAAATGGCTGATTTCATGGTCACTGTCACACATATTGACTCCGTTCATTTGCCAGAACTTGACGATACGCTGATCAAATCACTGGGCATTGACGATCCTTCGATCGCTGGTTTGCGTGCCAATATTCAAAAAAATCTGGAACGGGAAGTTCAGTTTCGACTCCTGGCGCGTCATAAATCTGCGGTATTCGATGTCCTACTGGACCGGACTGAATTTGTCCCGCCCAAGCGGCTTGTGCAGGCTGAAATCAATTATTTACGCGAATTAACACGGGCGCACCTGGAGAAACAGGGGGTCCAGAATGTTGATCAGGTGGTTCTGGCCGATGACGCTTTTAGATCGCAGGCTGAGCGCACAGTGCGGCTGCATTTGATCGTTTCGGATCTGACACGTGCCCATCAGTTGCAGGCCAGTGCCGAGCAGGTCAAAGCGCATATTGACGCGATCGCCGCCAGCTACGATCAACCCGAAGAGCTATCTCAGTGGTATTTCAGCGACAAACAGCGTCTGGCTGAGGTAGAAACCTTTGTGCGTGATCGCAATGTGACCGAATATGTTTTGTCGGTTGCCAGGCTCACTGAGCAACACATTTCTTTTGACGAAATCATGGCTCAAAATTAGGAATTTATTTTATTCCCTTGCCTTGCGGATGCCCGATATATCCTTTGTTGGCAACGTCTTGGCTCTGTCCGTTTTAGCCACCATTTTTTGCAATAATCAAGATTATTTTTGGAGTCACGATGAGTTCTGGTATATGGGATACGCAGGCTTTGGGCATGGTGCCCATGGTTATAGAGCAATCGGGTCGCGGTGAGCGTTCTTACGACATCTACTCTCGCCTGCTCAAGGAGCGGGTTATTTTTTTGGTAGGGCCGGTGAATGACCATGTTGCCAATTTGGTGGTGGCACAGTTATTATTTCTGGAAAGCGAAAACCCCGACAAGGATATTTCCTTTTATATCAACTCGCCAGGAGGTTCAGTCAGTGCCGGCATGGCCGTGTTTGATACCATGAATTTCATCAAACCCGATGTCTCCACCTTGTGTACGGGTATGGCCGCCAGCATGGGTGCATTCTTGCTGGCGGCAGGTGCCAAAGGCAAGCGGTTTGCATTGCCAAACTCACGGGTCATGATTCATCAACCCTCGGGCAGCGGCCATGGACAGGCATCTGAAATCGAGATACAAGCGCGCGAAATACTCAAGACGCGTGAGCAGCTCAATAAAATTTTGGCTGACAAAACAGGCCAGCCCTTGGAACGCATTGAGCGCGATACTGAACGTGACTACTATATGTCGGCTGAGGAGTGTTTAGCCTATGGTCTGATCGACCAGGTTATTTCAAAAAGGGCTTAATTTTTATGATCCACAATAAAGGTTCATCTGGAGAAAAACCAATTGTTTGCTCTTTTTGTGGCAAACAACACCAGGAAGTCAAGAAACTCATCGCCGGCCCATCGGTCTTTATTTGTGACGAGTGTATTGAGCTGTGTAATGAATACATGCGTGAAGAAACGCCGGACACGCCTGTCAAGGTTGGCAAAAATAGTTTGCCCACCCCGGGTGAGATCAAGTCTAACCTTGACAACTACGTCATTGGGCAAGAATCCGCCAAGCGGATTTTGGCGGTCGCTGTCTACAACCATTACAAACGTTTGCGACATCAGGAACAATCGACCAAAGACGACGTTGAGTTATCAAAAAGCAATATTTTGCTGATCGGCCCCACAGGTTCGGGCAAGACCTTGCTGGCCCAGACACTCGCTCGTATGTTGGATGTGCCTTTCGTCATGGCCGATGCAACAACGCTGACGGAGGCCGGTTATGTGGGCGAAGATGTTGAAAGTATTGTGCTCAAACTCTTGCAAAGCTGCAATTACGAAGTGGAACGGGCGCAGCGCGGCATTGTCTATATTGATGAAATTGACAAAATTTCCCGCAAAGCCGATAGCCCGTCCATCACGCGCGATGTGTCGGGTGAGGGCGTTCAGCAGGCCCTGTTGAAGCTCATTGAGGGCACCATGGCCAGCCTACCGCCTCAGGGTGGGGGGGGGCGCAAGCACCCCAATCAGGACTTCGTCCAGATCGATACCACCAACATTTTGTTTATTTGCGGAGGTGCCTTTGCGGGACTTGAAAAAGTCATTGAAAGCCGCACTGAATCATCCGGTATCGGTTTTGGTGCAAGCGTCAAAAGCAAGATCAACCGTCAGGCAAGCGATGTCTTCAAACAGGTTGAACCTGAGGACTTGATCAAATTTGGCTTGATCCCTGAGCTTGTCGGGCGCATGCCAGTGATAGCCACCTTGGTCGATCTCAGCGAGGACGCTCTGGTACAGATTCTGACTGAGCCTAAAAACGCTTTGGTCAAGCAGTTCAGCAGTTTGCTGGCCATGGAGGATGTGGTTCTTGAGATTCGGCCCAAGGCACTGAAGTCCATTGCTAAAAAAGCCTTGGCCCGCAAGACCGGTGCACGCGGTTTGCGATCCATTCTTGAACAAGCGCTGATCGACACCATGTTTGATCTGCCGATGACTCCCAATGTGGCCACGGTCGTGGTCGATGAATCGACCATCGAGGACAGCACCCCTCCTCTGCTGGTTTACCGCGATAGAGCCAAAATGGCCTGAATTGGTGCATGATTCAGTATCTTTTGCATTCTTTAAGTGCGACCACCCCGATACACAATCCACAATGGCCAAACAGAGAAGAGGCGTATGCAATGCGCCCCTACGTTGCCACACTGCGTCACCCCCCCAACCCAAAATCATCGGGTGTCTGTAGGAATGATGGAATTTGATGGGGAGGTCTAAACGGTTACAGCCGTTGAGTTTGTCATTTGAAAGGATTGATCATGTCAGGACATTTTTCACTGCCCGCAGTGCCTCTGGATTTGCCATTATTGCCATTGCGTGATGTGGTTGTTTTTCCGCACATGGTCATTCCCCTGTTCGTGGGGCGGCCTAAGAGTATCAAGGCGCTTGAAGCCGCGATGGCCGTGGACCGAAAGATCATGCTGGCAGCCCAAAAAACCGCTGCCCAGGATGATCCTTTGATCTCCGACATGTTTGATGTGGGTTGTATTTCAACCGTCTTGCAGATACTCAAATTGCCCGATGGCACAGTCAAGGTGCTGGTGGAGGGCTTGCAGCGTGCGATCGTCCATCGTGTTGTCGATGGTGAATCGTACTTTACAGCAAATATTACCCCCGTTGAAGCTTCTTCTGAAATAGGACAGCTAACCCATCACAGCACTGAGTTAGAAGCCCTGCGGCGTGCCGTGTTGCAACAGTTTGACCAATACGTCAAACTTAACAAGAAAATCCCTCCAGAGATTCTCACGTCTATTTCAAGTATTGAAGACACTGGACGCATGGTAGATACCATTGCAGCCCATTTACCTTTTAAACTTGAGAACAAACAGGTTATCTTGAGCTTAGTCAAAGTTCCAGATCGGCTTGAAAATTTATTACTCCAAATTGGGCAAGAGGTTGAGCTACTCAATGTGGACAAAAAAATTCGTGTCCGCGTCAAGCGTCAAATAGAAAAAAATCAGCGCGATTTTTATTTGAATGAACAAGTCAAAGCCATTCAAAAAGAACTTGGCGAAGGTGAGGACGGGGCTGACATCAATGAAGTCGAAAAAAAAATCAAAGCAGCCGATATGCCACGGGATGCCCTTAAAAAGGTCGAGGGCGAGCTTAAAAAACTCAAGCTCATGTCACCCATGTCGGCTGAGGCCACGGTGGTTCGCAATTACATTGATGTGTTGACCGGTTTGCCGTGGTCTGCAAAAACCAAAATCAAACATAACCTGAACCACGCTGAAGCCGTTTTGAATGAAGACCATTATGGTCTGGACAAGGTCAAAGACCGGATATTGGAGTATCTGGCTGTGCAGCAGCGCGTGGACAAGGTTAAAGCCCCAATTTTGTGTCTGGTTGGCCCCCCTGGCGTAGGCAAAACATCTCTCGGCCAGTCCATCGCCAAGGCCACAGGTCGCAAGTATGTGCGGATGGCCCTGGGCGGTGTGCGCGATGAGGCCGAGATTCGCGGCCACCGGCGTACCTATATCGGTGCCATGCCTGGCAAAATTCTGCAAAGCCTGACCAAAATCAATACCCGTAATCCCTTGTTTTTGCTGGATGAAATTGACAAATTAGGGACAGACTTCAGAGGTGACCCCGCCAGTGCCTTGCTTGAGGTTTTAGACCCTGAACAAAACCACAAGTTTGGCGACCATTATGTTGAGGTTGATTTTGATCTAAGCGACGTGATGTTTGTGGCTACTTCTAATTCAATGACTATTCCACCTGCACTGCTTGACCGCATGGAGGTTATTCGACTGTCGGGTTATACCGAGGACGAAAAGATTAATATTGCCATCAAGTATTTATTACCCAAACAGTTGCAAATGAATGGTGTCAAGGCTACTGAGCTTATTGTGACCGAGGCTGCCATCCAAAACATTGTGCGTTACTACACCCGTGAGGCGGGTGTGCGCTCACTTGAACGCGAACTGTCCAAAATATGTCGCAAGCTGGTCAAAGGCCTGTTGCTTAAAAAAATGGCAGGGCAAGTCACCGTGACCGAGGATAACCTGGGTGATTTTCTGGGCGTTCGCAAGTTTGACTTTGGACGCGCTGAAAAGAAAAACCAGGTTGGACAAGTGGTGGGGTTGGCCTGGACTGAGGCTGGTGGCGATTTACTGACCATTGAGGCCGCCATGGTGCCCGGTAAAGGGGCCATCACGCGCACGGGGTCGCTGGGCGACGTGATGAAAGAGTCCGTTGAAGCCGCTCGCACGGTGGTACGCAGCCGCGCCCACAGGCTGGGCATTCGTGATGAGTTTTTTGAAAAGCAGGACATGCACATCCACGTGCCGGACGGTGCCACCCCCAAAGACGGCCCCAGCGCCGGTGCTGCGATGACCACAGCCTTTGTGTCTGCCATGACGGGTATTCCGGTGCGTTGCGACGTGGCCATGACCGGTGAAATCACCCTGCGCGGTGAGGTAACCGGCATTGGTGGCCTCAAAGAAAAACTGCTGGCGGCCTTGCGTGGTGACATCAAAACGGTGCTGATCCCGATGGAAAACGTCAAGGACTTGCAGGATATTCCAGAGAACGTCAAAAACAATATTGAAATCATCCCTGTTCGCTGGATAGACCAGGTTTTAGAGATCGCTCTTGAGCGGCTGCCATGCGCTTTGCCCGATGATGACCCCGTGGTCGTTTTGGCCCCGATCAGTCTTGTCCATGCCCCTGTACAGGGTGAACACCTTAAACATTAAACCCACCATGTCTTCTCGTTTGACTGCGTCTGATCTGTGGGCCGATGTGCTGGCCGTGCGCGCCAACAAACCATTGGTTTACAGCATCACCAATTTGGTGGTCATCAACTTCAACGCCAATGTCCTACTGGCAGCGGGGGCATCGCCCGTCATGGCGCACGCCCACGAAGAGGTGCAAGCCATGACCGGCATTGCACAGTCTTTGGTGATCAACATCGGTACGCTGGACCCCTACTGGGTAGAGAGCATGTGCCACGCGCTGCGTTCGGCTACGGCTCGTGGCATTCCCACGGTTCTTGACCCTGTAGGCGCTGGGGCCACCAGTTACCGCAACGAGAGCATTGAACGCTTGCTGTGTGTTGCCGACCCATCGGTCGTTCGGGGCAATGCCTCCGAAATCATGAGTACAGCCGGCGGTACTGCCCACACCCGTGGCGTGGACAGTGGTGCGGCAGTTTTGGATGCCTTGCAATCAGCACAATTTTTGGCAGGGCGCACGGGTGGCGTGGTGTGCATCAGCGGGCCAATCGACCACGTGATCGATGCCACAGGCCGCCATGCCCGCTTGTCCAACGGCCATGAATGGATGACCCGCATCACCGGCTTGGGCTGCTCGGCCACTGCTCTCATCGGTGCTTTTTGTGCGGTACAGCCAGATACTTGGCACGCCACCGTGTCCGCCATGGCCTACTTGGGTGTGGCGGGACAGTTGGCAGCGCAGCACGTGATCGACTGTGGCCAGGGGGTTGGCAGTTTGCAGGTGGCTCTGTTGGACCAACTGCAATTGATGGATCGCAGCGCATTTGAACAGTGCCTTGACTTGTCGCTTGCAACCTGGTCAGCTGATAATTAAGTTTTATACGTGATCATGGCTTTATCAATTGCCATTCAGGCAGTATTGATGTGCATAGTTACCTTGTTCTGTTGTAAAAATTACGTAGGTAATTTATTGAAGTTTTTCACTTCATGACGGGCCGTGCGTGTGCATCCACCTGTGCTGGTTTGCCTGGCCGACTGCAACTACAACTGCAACTGCGGCTTTGTCTGGTCACCGACACGGCCAACATGCAGGCCGGCCCGTTGAACGGTGTGCTGGCTGCGGCTGTTCAAGGGGGGGTCACCTGCATTCAACTGCGCGACAAACACCTGTCTGACCGTCCATTTTTGGCACAGGCCATTGCCTTAAAAACCTGGCTCACACCGCTGGGCATCGCACTGATCATCAACGACAGGGTGGACATTGCCCTGGCGAGTGGCGCGGACGGGGTGCATCTGGGTCAGTCCGATATGCCCGTTGAGGTGGCCAGGCGCTTGTTGCCACCCCATGTTTTTATCGGCTGGTCGGTTGAGACCCTGGATGATGTGGCCCGCAGTGCTCAGCTGCCTGTTGATTACCTGGGGGTTAGTCCGGTGTTTGCCACCCCCACCAAAACCGACACCCAATCGCCCTGGGGGCTGTCCGGCCTGCGTCAGGTGCGGGCCATGACAAATCGCCCCCTGGTGGCCATCGGCGGCATCACCACGGCCAACGCACCGGACGTTTTGGCCGCTGGTGCCGATGGTCTGGCGGCTGTCAGTGCCTTGTGTGCTGCCCATGACCCCTGCTTGGCTGCCCGTGCCTTTCGCAACATCCTTAACGAGAACTCTCCATGACCCCCAGCCACGGCACCGCTCAGACGCACTACACCCGCATTTTGTCGATCGCCGGTTCGGACAGTGGCGGCGGGGCCGGTATTCAAGCTGACCTGAAAACCTTTGCTGCACTGGGCTGCTTTGGCATGACGGCCATCACGGCCATCACGGCCCAAAACACGTGTGGCGTGACGGCCATTCATGAGGTTTCGCCCGCCATACTGCGCGACCAGATCGATGCCGTGGTGCAGGACATTGGCACGGATGCCGTCAAAATTGGTATGCTGCATTCGCGTGAGATGGTGCAGACGGTCGCCCAAGCGATCGACCGCCACCAACTCAGTCCAGTGGTGCTTGACCCCGTCATGGTGGCCACCAGCGGCGCGGTGTTGATCGACCAGGATGCCATTCGGGTGCTGGTCCAAGAGCTTTTTCCACGCGTCACCGTGATCACCCCTAATCTGGACGAGGCCGCGTTGCTGGCCGGTTTTGCGATCACCTCGACCACGGACATGGCGCGGGCGGCGCAGGTTCTCCTGGACTGTGGTGCCCGTGCCGCGCTGATCAAAGGTGGCCATCTGTCAGGCGATGTGGTGTTTGACCTGCTGATGACCGACCACAGCCAGCCCCTGTGGTTTGAATCCCCGCGCATTGCCAGTCGCAACACGCATGGCACTGGCTGTACGCTGTCCAGCGCCATCGCGGCCTGGCTGGCACTGGGTACGCCCCTGGAGCAAGCGGTGGAACAAGCACGTAACTTTGTCCGTCAAGCCCTAGAGGCCGGAGCGCATGTCACCACAGGACGAGGCAGCGGGCCGTTAAACCACGGCTTTGCGCCCGTCATGATGCGGGTTAGCGCGGCGCTGACATTGCCCATTTGCTGATCTTTGACCGTGACCCAAACGTGGCCTGGGACAACAAAATTTACCGTGAAGCGCATACCAGCGGTCACTACAACATCTGCGTTTGGGGGACGTAGGTCAATCTGAGGGTTTGATAGGACTTACGCAAAACATTAAATAATTCACAAAAGAATTAGAAAAAAATTAAAAGAGCCAATCCCGATGAGGAAACCACTAACTGGAAAGCCGTGTGAGGGAAAATCGCACGCACAGTTCGGAGGGAGAAGAGGGCGAAAGCTCTTCCCTACCCCTACCCCTATCCTCTATCGGTGGCGGGGTCTAAAGGTTCGCGATACCCACCCATGATGACCAATGCTCCGTCAGTGGGGACAGCTAGTGACCACCTCCGTGATTTGCGTGATATCAGCCAAGCTTAATAATCGGCGTGGTATCAACTGTCCGTCGCTGACATGGGCAGTGCCCAGCAACGAACCTGTGCAATCACGATAGACCGCAATACGGTCAGCATCGGCCCAGTTGCCCTTGCGCGGTAGGCCGTTCAAAAACCGGTCAGCATCCGCAGCGTCCAGTCTGACGGTCGCGTGGTCGTAGAGCAAAGAATCAACCGGCAGTAGGCGGGCCAGGCGCTCGCCCTCTGTCATGGCCGTGAGATCAGCCAAGGTGATGCAGCCATTGAGCGCATAGGGACCAGTAGCGGTGCGGCGCAGGGAACGCAGGTGAGCACCGCAGCCCAGGGCCTGTCCGATGTCCTCAGCCAGGGTTCGGATGTAGGTGCCCTTGCTGCACTTGACAGTCAACTGAATCGCCGGATGCTCAGGGTAGTCCGGCATCAGCACCATCTGTAGCGCGTAAATTTCAATCTGTCTTGGGGCGCGATCGACCACCAATCCGGCTCTGGCATAGTCATAAAGTGCCCGCCCATCTTTTTTGAGGGCGCTGTACATCGGCGGTATCTGGCTGATGGCCCTTGTGAACAAGCGTGTCACTCGCACAACATCGTCAGCAGTCACGGCCACAGGTTGGCGCAAAAGGATGTCACCCTCGGTATCTCCCGTGGTGGTAGTTACCCCAAGAGATAAAGTGGCTGCGTAGGACTTGTCTGCATCAAGCTGCCCCTGGCTGAACTTGGTGGCGGCCCCAAAGCACAAGGGCAAAACACCGGTGGCCAGGGGGTCAAGTGTGCCGGTGTGGCCGGCTTTGGCGGCTTGCAGCAGCCATTTGGCTTTTTGAAGCGCGTCGTTGCTGGACCACCCCAAAGGCTTGTCCAGCAACAAGACCCCGTGTACGGGGTGTCTGGCAACTCGTGAACTCTGCACGATGACGATGATCTCCTAGCCGTCCGGTGCTTGTGAGGCCACAGCGCGGGCGATCAGGGCATTCAGGTCGGCGGCACGTTCAGGGGTTTGATCAAAAACAAAATGGAGTGTGGGCACGGTGTGAATGTGAAGGCGTTTGAAGAGTCCGGCACGCAAAAAGCCTGCTGCCTGGTTTAATCCCGCTGTGCAGGCAGTGATGTCGCCACCTAACAAGCTGAAATAGACCTTGGCGTGGGCGTAATCAGGGGTAACCTCTACCCCCTGCAGGGTGACCATGCCTACTCGGGGGTCTTTCAGCTCACGCTGGATCAGCTCAGTCAGGTCTCGCTGAATCTGGTCGGCGACCTTGAAAGCACGGTTGGGATTGGATGATCTTTTGGGCATGTTCCAAAGAACCCTCAGATATGGCGAGCGACTTCACGGATTTCAAAAAACTCAAGCACATCGCCCACTTGAATTTCGTTGTAGTTTTTGATGTTTAAGCCGCAGTCAAAGCCTTCACGCACTTCTCTGGCATCGTCTTTAAAGCGTTTGAGTGAGTCAAGTTCACCGGTAAAGACCACCAGGTTTTGACGCAACAAACGCAGACGTGCGGTGCGACGCACCACGCCGGATGTGACCATGCAGCCGGCAATCGATCCGATCTTGGAGACTTTGAATATCTGGCGAATATCGGCGGTGCCAATGATCTCTTCTTTTTTGTCGGGTGTCAGCATGCCGGACATGGCCAGTTTGAGTTCATCGACAGCATCGTAGATGATGTCGTAGTAGCGAATATCGACACCGCTGCTCTCGGCCAGCTTGCGAGCACCGGTATCGGCACGGGTATTAAAGCCAATGATGACGGCCTTGGAGGCAATGGCCAGATTGACATCAGACTCGCTGATGGCCCCCACAGCCGTATAGACCATTTGAACCTTGACTTCGTCGTTTGAGAGTTTTTGCAGGGCTTGGGACAGGGCCTCTTGTGACCCTTGGGTATCGGCCTTGACGATGATGGGAACTTGTTTGACCAAGTCAGCGGCCATATCGGTAAACATATTCTCAAGCTTGGCGGCTTGTTGTTTGGCCAGTTTGGTGTTGCGAAACTTGCCGGCACGGTACGTGGCAATCTCGCGGGCACGGCGTTCGTCAGCCAAGACCATGAATTCGTCGCCAGCCTGTGGAACTTCAGTCAGCCCTTGAATTTCGACGGGAATAGACGGCCCCGCCGTTTTGACACCTTTGCCGGTTTCGTCCATCATGGCGCGCACTCGGCCATAGGTTTGGCCGGCCAACACCATGTCGCCGGTCTTCAGGGTACCTGCTTGAACCAGCAAAGTGGCCACAGGGCCACGACCCTTGTCCAGCTTAGCCTCGATCACCAGGCCTTTGGCCATGGCATCGACGGGGGCTTTTAGCTCTAAAACCTCGGCTTGCAGCAGCAATTGCTCAAGCAGCTCGTCGATGCCTTGACCGGTTTTGGCAGACACGCCCACAAAGGGTGAGCTGCCGCCAAAGTCCTCTGGTATCACGGACTCAGTCACAAGCTCGCTTTTGACACGGTCAAAGTTGGCAGCAGGTTTGTCGATCTTGGTGATAGCCACCACGATAGGAACACCTGCGGCTTTGGCGTGTTTGATGGCCTCTTTGGTTTGCGGCATCACGCCGTCGTCTGCAGCGACCACCAGGATGACGATGTCAGTGGCCCTGGCACCACGTGCCCGCATGGCAGTGAAAGCCTCGTGTCCGGGGGTATCCAGAAAAGACACCACGCCGCGAGAAGTTTGAACGTGATAGGCCCCGATGTGCTGGGTGATGCCACCGGCCTCGCCAGAGGCCACCTTGGTGCGCCGGATGTAGTCCAACAGCGATGTTTTACCGTGGTCAACGTGACCCATGACCGTGACGACAGGGGCACGTGGCATAGGAACAGCCTGATGCGATGAAACCTCAACATCGGTAAAGGCCTCGGGGTCGTCCAGATCGGCCACCACCGCTTTGTGGCCCATTTCCTCGACCAAAATCATGGCCGTGTCTTGGTCCAGTGGTTGGTTGATCGTGACCATCTGTCCCAGTTTCATCAGGTGTTTGATAACCTCAGAGGCTTTGACGGCCATTTTGTGCGCAAGTTCGGCAACAGTGATGGTTTCAGGCACGTGAACTTCAAGGACGCGCACCTCCACAAGGGCCTGGTGGACAGTCTGGTCCTCATGGCCATTGCCGTTGCGTTTGCCGCGAACTCCAGCACGCCAGTTGCTGGCACGCCCCGTACCGACACCGGTGTCGCCACGGGTTGGAATGGCCTTTTTGCGGGCGGGGTCTGCGGCCCAACTGCTGGACAGTTTGGCAGATTTAACCTCTTTGCCAACGCCGACAGCCGCACCTGCCGCAGGGGTGTCTGACTTGGGGGGCTTTGGAGGCTTGGCGGCTGATGAAGAGGCGGCGGGTTTGTGAAGAGTACCTTTCAGGCCCGTCTTCACGCTGCCGGCAGTATGAGGTGTGTTGCTTGTCGCCGCAGGTTTTGGCTCTTCAATTTTTTTAGGGGCGGTCTTTTTGCCAGGTGACAACATCATCAGGCGGATCGCGGCGGCCTCAGCCTCTGCCTTGCGTTTGCGGTCTGTCAGGTCAATGGCCCGAGCCTGTTCATGGGCCACTCGAATCAAGGACTCGGCGGCAGCCTTTTGTCGTGCCTGGGTTTGGGCCTCAAGGGCGGCCAGCCGTTGCTCAGTGGCCCGATCAGGGGAAGGGGGAACGGATGCTGGCTCGGGGGAAGATGGCTCGGTCTGAACAGGTTTGGGGGTGGACTGCTCTACCTCAGCCACATGAGGGGGGGGAGATTGGGTTAATGGAGCCAACTGGGCTAACTGAGCTAACTGGGCAGCAGTTTGTTCAGCCGTGGCGCGTACCTGGGCTTCACGGGCCTCGCGCTGACTGCGACGCAAAGCCAATTCTTGCTCTTGACGACGGATCAACTCGGACTGTTGGCGAACTTCTCGGGTACGCTGTTCAAGGTTGCCGGCATCGATGATCGGTTCAACGCCAACTTCAGGGGGGGGAATAACAGGCAAAACATCAGGGCTAACCGTCTCAGGGATGCCTTCAGCAGGTTCGTCACGACGGACAAAAGTGCGTTTTTTGCGAAATTCAACCTGAATGGTGCGGGCCTTGCCTGTGGCATCAGCCTGCTTGATCTCCGTGGTCGATTTTTTGACCATGGTGATTTTTTTTCGCTCGGACGATGTCGTTCCGTGGCTGATCTGTAGGTAGTTCAACAGGCGCTGTTTGTCGGCTTCAGACAGAAGGTCAGACGCAGCCGTTTTGACCACACCGGCGGACTTAAGCTGCTCTAGCAGGGTGCTGATTGATTTTTTGAGTTCGTTTGCAAACTCGGTGACCGTCATACTGGACATTTGTCAGCTTACCTTTCATGATCAACAGGCATGAGCGGCAGCTTCATTGGTAAACCAATGAGCGCGTGCCTTCATGATCAAAGACTTGGCCGAATCGGTGGACTGCCCCGTGATGTCAGTCAGTTCATCGACAGCCAAGTCTGCTAGGTCGTCCAGCGTACAGATACCGTGGTCCGCCAATTGGCTTATAACGTCTGGGCCAAGGCCTTCGATGTCTCGCAATTCAAGGGCCACATTGCCCTTGGTTTCTTCGTTGGCGATCTCTTGCGTGAGCAATGCATCTTTGGCGCGGGTACGAAGCTCGCCCACCATGTCTTCGTCAAAGCTCTCGATCTCCAGCATTTCTTCTAAAGGAACATAGGCCACCTGCTCAAGGCTGGCAAAGCCCTCTGCGATCAGCAAATCAGCGATCTCTTCATCCACATCCAGTTTTTCCATAAACAGGCGGCGACTGATATCGGCTTCGCTGGCTTGCTTTTGAGCGGATTCGGCGGCATCCAGAATATTGATTTTCCAGCCGGTCAGCTCGGCTGCCAGCCGGACATTCTGACCACTGCGACCGATGGCAACGGCCAAATTAACCTCATCCACGACCACATCCATGGCGTGGCGCTCTTCGTCCACCACGATGCTGCTGACGTTGGCCGGTGCCAACGCCCCGATCACAAATTGGGCGGGGTCTTCACTCCACAGCACGATATCGACGCGCTCGCCAGCCAGTTCATTGGTGACCCCATTGACGCGGGTGCCGCGAACCCCCACACAGGTGCCGATGGGGTCAACCCGCTTGTCGTGGGACAAAACGGCAATTTTGGCGCGAGACCCAGGGTCTCTGGCGCAAGACTTGATCTCCAGCAGGCCGTGCGATATTTCGGGAACTTCATTGCGAAAAAGCTCAGTCATAAACCCAGGGGCCGAGCGCGACAGCACGATAGGCGCTCCGCGCAGGGTCAGATCTACCTTGAGAATCAAGGCTCTGACTTGGTCACCTACCCGAAAGTTTTCTTTGGGGATCATCTCACTGCGACGCAGTCGACCTTCAACGCGGCCAGATTCGACGATCAGGTCGCCCTTGTCCAAACGCTTGATGGTGCCCACAAAAATTTTTTCACCGCGCGACATGAAATCATTGAGCAACATTTCACGCTCGGCATCGCGAATTTTTTGCAAAATCACCTGCTTGGCTGTCATGGCACCGATGCGACCAATAGGCAGGGACTCAATGGTTTCCTCAATGTACTCATCGACCTCAATGTCAGAGATCTGATCTTTGGCCTCAAAAAGCAAAATTTCCTGATCGGGCAGTTGTAGTCCGGCCTCGTCGGGTACCACATGCCAGCGCCGAAAGGTTTCGTAATGCCCTGTGTCGCGATTGACCGCCACACGGATATCCACGTCACCTTGGTAGAGTTTTTTGGTGGCCTGCGCCAGCGCGGACTCAACGGCCCCAAAGACCACATCACGCTCCACGTTTTTCTCGCGTGAGATAGCGTCCACCAACATCAACATTTCGCGATTCATGCCATGACTCTCCTTGTCAGTTCAATAGGGGTGGGACGGATGCCGACCCGTGCGGTATTCAGCTCTGTGACAGAGCTTGCAAGCGTTGGCCTATCAGCAAAATCAGCCAAATCGGCCAAATCGGCCAGATGTGCATGTCCATTGCCCAGCGCCGGGGGTTTTCCCTTAAAGCTGACGATGGGTGCAAGCCGTGCTTCTTTCAGGTCACTCAAGACAAAGCCCAACGACAGTGTCGGTGCAAGCAAGCGCTTTTTGCTGACTTTTTGTCCGGGTTTGACGCTTGGCTCATCATGCCAGACGATCTGCCAATGAATCTTTCGATCGAACTGCTGATCGAACTGCTGTTCGCACAATTGGTCGGTCGCAGGTTGATCGGTTGAACTGTCCCCGTCAGAGGCGGTTAAGTCTGCGGGTAAAGCCGGAGTAACCCGCTGCAACACGCCCCGAAACTTTTTGCGACTGGCATGAACCAGACCGGTAGCACCGCCCACAGGGGACTTCAAGGTAATGTCCACCGTACAGCCTGTAAATCGCTCAAAATCTTGGTCACAGCGCAGCAAACGGTCGATCCCGGGGGACGAAACTTCCAGCCTTTGGTAAGGGATGTTGTCCACT
Source organism: uncultured beta proteobacterium (assembly GCA_903822205.1). GTDB lineage: Bacteria > Pseudomonadota > Gammaproteobacteria > Burkholderiales > Burkholderiaceae_C > Rhodoferax. Next base: position 22,598 of record CAIJOK010000112.1, read on the forward strand.
TCCAGTGCATACTGTAGTTGCCTCGTCACTGTTTCGCAGTCTTCGATGGTGACAAACCGCTCGGACAAAGCGTCCTGTGTACCGGCAGCAGGGGACACCCAGGGCCAATCGATCGTGACCCGAAGGATTCCACCGGCATGCACAATCTCGACCACATCGTAGCCCAGACCGGTGACCGTTTGCACAATGATTTCTCTGCCTGCCACTCAAAACTCCACCAGACATCCATGATAGGTAAGACCGAACGATCAAAAACGATCGCCAAAAAAAAACGGGCGAATGTAACTCGCCCGTTTGGTCGTGAAGCCATCATTTTAGCGTACAAAAAACGCGATTTCAGTTTTTTAACGGTTCATCCACTGCACAATCAGTAGTGATCAGCACAATACCATCAAGCGTCATCGTCTCATTCAGACTGTTTTTATTATTTTTATCGATTGATCTTTTACCATGCTAGACATTGCCTTGTTGCGCAAAGACTTGCCAAGCGTCATCGCCCGCCTTGAAACCCGCGCACGGCCCCAACACTTTTTAAGTGCCGATGACTTTACGGCGCTTGAGTCAGAACGCAAAAGCATCCAGACCACCTCTGAGGCCCTACAGGCACGGCGCAATGCCCTCAGCAAACAAATTGGCCTGTGCAAAGCCAAAGGTTTGGCCGCTGAGCTTGAAACCCTCATGGCGCAGGTGGCGGACATCAAAGAGGCGCTTGAGGCCTCGGGCAGTCGTTTGATCCAGATTCAGGATCAGTTGCAAACCCTGTTGCTGGCCGTACCTAATCTGCCTCACGACAGTGTGCCGGTGGGGGCGGACGAACACGCCAACGTGGTGCTGCGCAGTTGGGGCGCACCACGTGTTTTTGACTTTCCTATCCTTGACCATGTCGATGTCGGTGCGCCGTTAGGGCTGGATTTTGACCTGGGGGTCAAGCTGACCGGTGCACGTTTTTGCGTGATGCAAGGGTCGGTGGCACGGCTGCACCGCGCTCTGACACAGTTCATGCTGGACGTACACACCTGTGAGCACGGCTACACCGAGTGCTACACCCCCTACATCGTCAATGCCCAGACGCTGCGCGGTACGGGCCAGTTACCCAAGTTTGAAGCCGACTTGTTTGCTGCCAAAAAAGGCGGACAGGATGGCTCAGAACAGTCGGACAACAACGCGCTTTACCTTATTCCGACGGCGGAGGTGCCCTTGACCAATTTTGTTCGCGATGTGGTGTTGGCTGAACGCGACTTGCCCATCCGTTTGACCAGTCACACGCCGTGCTTCAGGTCAGAGGCCGGCAGCGCGGGGCGCGACACGCGGGGCTTGATCCGCCAACACCAGTTTGACAAGGTTGAGATGGTGCAGATCGTCCATCCCGATACCAGTGACCGGGCACTTGAGGCCATGACCAGCCACGCCGAGGCCATTCTGCAAAAACTGGGCTTGCCCTATCGGGTGGTGTGCCTGTGTACAGGTGACATGGGCTTTGGGGCTTGCAAAACGCATGACCTTGAGGTCTGGCTGCCAGGGCAAAACACTTACCGTGAAATTAGCTCGGTGTCCAATTGCGAGGCTTTTCAGGCGCGCCGCTTGCAAGCCCGATTTAAAAACGCGGCGGGCAAAAATGAGTTGGTTCATACCCTCAATGGCTCGGGCTTGGCGGTGGGACGCACCCTGGTGGCTGTGCTTGAAAACTACCAAAACGCCGATGGGTCCGTCACCGTGCCGGACGTGCTGCGGCCCTATCTGGGCGGACTGGGTATGATTCGGCCACAGGGAGGGCATCCTCAATGAACCTTATCCTTGTTTTCACCACCACGGCCAGTTTGGACTTGGCGCGCCGTATCGCACGCACCCTGGTTGAGCGCCACCTGGTGGCCTGCGCGCACATTTCCGAAATAAAGAGTTATTACACCTGGGACGGTGCTGTACAAAATGATAGCGAGTTCAGCCTGATGCTCAAAACCACAGAGCCGCAGTACCAGGCTGTTGAAACCGCCATCCGTGCTCTTCACACGTATGAGCTGCCGGCCATCCATGCTGTACCGGTCAGTCAGGCCAGTTTGCCCTATGCTCAGTGGGTTCAATCCTGCTGCGATGCATCACCCCCCACACCGGCGACGTGTCGTGATGGGACGTGATCGATGGGACGTGACAAAAGACATCCCTAAAATTAGGGCGCTTGCTTGCCCTGTGCATATTATTCAAACCTCGCACACCTTCAAACCTTTTTACACCCTTCACCATGACTAAAACTGCACTTATCACCGGCGTTACCGGCCAGGATGGCTCCTATCTGGCTGAATTTTTGCTGTCCAAAGGCTATAGGGTTCATGGCATTAAGCGCCGTGCCAGTTCATTCAATACCGAGCGTGTGGACCACATCTACCAAGACCCCCAGATCAACAATGCAGACTTCAAGCTGCATTATGGTGACCTGTCGGACACCAGCAATTTGACCCGCATCTTGCAGGAGGTTCAGCCCGACGAGGTCTATAACCTGGGTGCCCAAAGCCATGTGGCCGTCAGCTTTGAAAGCCCCGAATACACCGCCGACATCGACGGCATGGGTGCTCTGCGCCTGCTAGAGGCCATACGCATCTTGGGTCTTGAGAAAAAAACCCGCTACTACCAGGCCAGCACCAGCGAGCTGTATGGTCTGGTGCAAGAGATACCGCAGCGAGAAACCACGCCGTTTTATCCACGCAGTCCTTACGCTGTGGCCAAGCTCTATGCTTACTGGATCACCGTCAATTACCGCGAGGCCTATGGCATGTATACCTGCAACGGCATTTTGTTTAACCACGAAAGCCCACGCCGTGGCGAGACCTTTGTGACCCGCAAGATCACCCGTGGGCTGGCCAACATCGCCCAAGGCCTGGAGCTGTGTCTGTACATGGGCAACATGAGTGCCCTGCGCGATTGGGGCCACGCCAAGGACTATGTTCGGATGCAGTGGATGATGTTGCAACAAGACAAGCCCCAAGATTTTGTGATCGCCACAGGCGTTCAATACAGTGTGCGTGACTTCATCGCCAAAGCCGCCGCTCAGTTGGGTGTGACGGTCGTCTTTGAGGGCCAGGGCGCGGCTGAACAGGCCGTCGTCACTGCGATTACAGGCGACGACGCACCGGCCCTTCGGATAGGTCAGCCCATCGTTCGGGTTGACCCTCGTTACTACCGCCCCACCGAGGTCGAGACTTTGCTGGGTGACCCCGCTAAAGCCAAGTCCGAGCTGGGCTGGGTGCCCGAGATCACACTGGACCAAATGGTGGCTGAAATGGTCAAGCACGATCTGCAAAAGGCCAAGCAACACGCCCTGCTCAAGAAAAATGGTTATTCCGTGAGCGTTAGTCTTGAGTAGGAGCCAAAACCGCGTTTGTGCTGTAAGAAAATGATTCAATTGACTAATTTCAATAAACGTAGCGATTGATACCATCGAAAATACCATCAAAAAGTTTTTTGCATTATTTACGCCACGCTGTGATGCCGTGTGAACTGTCGTGATGCTATGCACATCAGCCACTGTTGCCTTATTGCTCGGCTGGCTAGTGATCCGGTGGTTGCTACTGGCCACAGCGCATGGTGCAGTCCCTAAAGTGTGGGGTTGCTCATCAAATGCTCATAAGCCAACGGCATGTAGGCCGTGCCGTCCTCACGTGCAGATATAGATCACTGCACTGACAAAGCGACAAAAATTTGAGCACATCCACGCCTGGGCTTGAGGGATTTGTCGCTTGACCGGTTACTGGATCAATACCACTTGCATGGTGCTTGCCAAGAGGCATATTGAATGAATCTATAGCAATTTGACCACCTTTGGCATTAAGTTGTGGCGAATAAAAATACCATTTTGAATCTGGTGACCCCCCATGAAGCCATAAAAAACCCCGCTATGCTAGGAAACATGCGGGGTTTGAGGGGGTTTGAAATGCTGTGAAATGCGGAGCCGGAATCGTGTTTAGCGTCTAAGTTATTGCCACCATTGATAAATTCTGAAAAGAGTAGCGCAAAGTACCGTCAAAAATACCGTCAAAAAGTTTTGTGTCTCATTTATGCCACGCTGTGATGCCGTATGAATTGAAGTGATTCGATGCACGTAACCCCCTCTGTTGCCGATTGTTGGTCAGGCAGTGATTGGGGTGTTGCCAGTTGCCTCATGCTCATGCCGATGGTCGTGGCACGATCGATCGTTAAATGCCGTTTACTTTGCAGCACGGGCAGGGTCGCCCCCATGCCGCCGGTCATCGTTTGATTAACGCAAACAATCAAACATGGCTCAAAGCCTCGCCAGTGCTGGATAGTTGCCGCTAAAACTAGCTTAACGTCAAGTTTTGAAAAGTGAAAACTGTCGAATCCTGCGAGTCCGCGGCCCCGTGTGACAAAGTGCCCAGGAGTACCTTTTGTTTGCCGCCCGCCTGGTACGCAGTGCGTACTTTGGGCAGGCCGCCTCATCCAAAGCGTTCAATCATCGTCTTGGCCCATTCCATCGTTCGCTCCGTGCGCTTTCGGTACGCCGCCACCACCTGCACAGTTTGATGGTGAAGCTCGCGAACAATGCGGTCATAAGTTCGCCTGTGCATGTAGCGCGGTCGTTCGTTGCATTGGTCTATCAGGGCAGTTGGCCAGTGCAGCTTGGCCAGTAATTTGCCAGCACGAATGAATGGCTTGTTGGCCTCTGTCGTTCGCTGTATGCGGTAATTCAGGCCCGCGCATGTTCGACAAAGCATGGTGTCATCAAAGTAAAGAACGGCCCGCTTATGGCCGCATACGGGGCAGATAAACCATGCCCGCTCGCCACCATAGTTGCAGGGTGTCCAAACAATCTGCACGGCGAACGTCTGCCCCTCACGGCTCACGTCCGCCCATATCGCGCCATGCTGTAGGACCATGCCCCTAATGTCCACACTGGGCAGGCCCTCGGTGATTTCGTGTGTCCGCTTTGACATTCTGCAACCTAAATCAAAAGGCAGTTTTCATTCAGGCAGGCAGGCCAGCTCCGCCGTGATCACCCGCCTGATTGCCAGTTTTTGATCATCGTCTGGGCAGATCATGTCAAGTTTCACTTTACTGGCCAGCCGTTCAATCACTTCGCTTTCACCTCTCAATTGATGAACCACCACGCTGATCGGTGTGGGGGCATGGTGATCTGGTTTGCCCATGACATACTGTGCCAGCCATGCCCGCGCTTGGCTATCGCCCTCTTTTGCCGCTTTGACGGCCCCTGTGACCACGTCCTTCCAGTCATCCAAGCTCACGCTTTCAAGCAATGTCGCCATGTAGTCGGTCGATGTTGCCCTTGATTTTGCAGTGCCATTGATAAACCGTGGGGCGGTTTGTTTATTTGTTGCCATGATGATCTCCCTTGTTATTTCGTTCATTCAAATACTTTTCAAGCAAAGTAACATACTCTCGCAGTTCTATTACCTTTTGTTTTGCCGCTTTTATCTGACTGACTACGGTATCTGACACTATTCCCATGTCGCCAGTAGTTTCCCACGGTCTGGCTTTCAAATAGGATTCTATTTTATCAATTTGTGAATTGGTTTTGTGCAGTTCCCAATTAG
>CAIJOK010000113.1 GCA_903822205.1 uncultured beta proteobacterium
AATTGTGAGATCAAATTCAACTATTCGTGTTTTGCTATAAAAATCAACAGCTTACGATACTTTGAAAGTGACATCTTGAACAATTTTTTGGTAAATTAAATTATTGCATTCAATGCTAAATAACTTTATTTTTCTGACTTACCGGCGATAATGATTGCCTACATACAAAAAACCTACAGTTTTGGTATAAAAATCAGAAATTTCAGGTTAAAAATGCGGCACGAAAAACGAAAAAAATCCGGTTTTTTAGAAATCCAGTGAAGTTGATTTTTATACAGGGTTTTTTTGTCAGCCACGAGTTGGGTTCAACGTGGGCATCCTTGCAGACGACCAGTTGCAAGACCAAACGGCAAGGCGGGGCGTAAACAGTCAGGTGCTCAGGCGATGGCTGGCATCCAACCCTGCGTCACCTGTTCTATCGTCCGTCAATCGGGATTGACATCATTGTTGGCATTGGAAGTACCCTGCATCACCCACGCCATGTTCAAGACATCCTCAAGGGGCCGCCACGGGGATGCTTCGCCACTGCCTGCGGAACGGAGCAGCAACTGGGGATTAGGCACATAGTGACCGTTGGCTGTTCGCATCCACAGCCTGCGGGCGGGTTGGTACTGGCTGTCGATCTCGGCGCGTGCCAGCACGGCATTGACGTAAGTGCGCTTTTTGCGAGCAGGCTTCCACAGGTGGTCCGGCAAACAGTCCAGCGTGGCTTGCAGCATGTCTGCAAAAAAACCACGATGGTATTTGTACTGCGGTGAAGTGCGTGCGGCACAGCGTGTGGTCAGGGTTTTATAGCCTCCCATCATCAGACACAACAGCCAGTATTCGCCCTGATGGTGAGCCAACTGAACCAGGCGCTCATCGGACTGCACGTCGATCACCGAGGGGGCCAGCCGGTCAAACAGGGCGGCAACTGATTTACGCGCAAATTCGGGGTCGTCGATGGCACGGTTTAAGTACACCAGCCAGGGGGTGTGACCAAATTCATCGGCCATTTGGGGGTCAGCACCGCGTGCCAACAAGGCATCGACCAGAGGCAGGTTGCCGGCGCGCGCAGCCATCTGTAGCGGTGTGGCCCCCACAGGACTTCGATAGTCCACACCGTATTGGTCGCACTGGCGCAAGATGTCCTTAAAGTTATGCGCGCTGTAGGGCTGCAAGTGCCGTTGGCGCAACGCCGTGACGGTTCGCATGGCAAAGGCCTCAAAGTCCTCAGAATCCCGCCTGGATTTTGCCGTGGGCGAATACCCAAAGTCGCCGTCAGGGGCGACAGCGCGGGCCGCCTGAAAGTGGGCCTGCACAGCCAACTTGTCGATCCAGACATGTTGACCGTGCCACAACGCATAGTCCAGCAAAGTCTGACGGGGCTTGTTGGACGGCTGGGCTTTGTCCAAGGCGCGTGGTATCAGGTCTTGCAGCAACGACTGTGACCAGGGTGTCCAGGGCACTTCCTTGGCTTTTAAGAACGTGTCGTGGATCGCTTTAGCCTGTTCAACCTTGCCTTGTAGGGCCAGTTTGCGGGCCTCTTGCGCCCATTCCTCAAGGGTAGAGGTTTGCGCTGGCGCACTGGTCACGGGGGCATTGGCATCGCTGGGGCGCAGACCCAGCAGCTCCAGCAACGGGTGAGACGTGTCGGACTCAATGAGTACCAGACTTTGCACGGCGCGGGTCATGGCCACATACAGGGCATTGACGTAAAACTTGTACAGCTCAAGCGATTTGTCACCCTTGTCGCGAGCACGGTTGTAGGCCAAGGACTCCACCGCAAGGTCAGCGACCGTGACACCCTCACAGACATCGGCATAAGCGCTGCGCTGCCCCGAGATCATCGAATACAAGATGACGTGCGGGTATTCAAGCCCTTTGGCCTCGTGGACTGAAAACACCAGCGGTGTGGCAAAGTATTCGCGCGCTGATGCCTTGTCCTCATCGCGCAGCACCACCACGGCATGGTTGACCGAGGCCCGGGTGCGGGCGTTCAGCTCTCGCAGTGCCTGCTCTTTGGCCCGCAAAAGCTGCACAAAGCCCTCTTGCTGCGAGGCACTTTGCACCAAAAAATTGCTCTCGCGGTCGATCGACCCAAACCGTGCCTGTTTGATTTTGAGCAGGGTATTCGCCAGCTCGGTCACGGTGCGGTTGTTGCGAAAGTTGGCTTGCAAGACCGACAGCGTCTGGTGTTGCGCCGCATCACCCGCCAAGCCGTGCCAAAACAAGGTGCGCACCGCAGCCCATGAGAAAAAATTAGGGTGGACGATCTGGTTGGAGTCTCCGCACAACAAAAATTGCCCTGGTTTTTTAAGGCAGGCCAGCACCAGGGCCAGTTGCACGGTGGTCAAGTCCTGCACTTCGTCGATCACCACAAAGTCATAGGTGGGCTGCGCCAGCGACTGCCACTCAAACGCCACCAGGTTGATGTCGTAAAAGCCGGTGTCTTTCAGCCACTGCCGGTAGCGCCCAAACAGTTCATGGGCCGCCGTGCGGGCATCAGCGCCCAGCAGCGACTGGCGCGGCCCCAGGGCCAGATAGGACGGCAGGTCCAAGGGGCCTTGCGCACTGGCACCGATCACACCGCGAAACTCTTCAAACAAAGCGTGGGCATCGATGTCGCCCAAAGTGCTGCGAACCGACTGGCGGTAGCGCTCATACCAGCCTGCAAACGCGGGAAAGGCCAGCTCGCGGCCTTTGGGAACCCGCAGGGTCTCGATCAATTCGCGGTAGCTAAAAAAACTAACCTCCTGGGCGGGGTTTTCAAACCCGTGGGCCTCGTACAGGGCACGTGCCGACTGGGCCAAATAGGCCGAGTGTGTGACGTAGAGCACCAAGCCGGCGGCTTCACGCAGACGGGCCAGCGTGACCGCCGTTTTGCCCGAGCCTGCAGACCCCACCACCACCACCGGTGCCGGCAGGCGGCGAACGGCCTCTTGGGCATCGTCAAAAACAATGGGTTTGTCCAGCAGTTCAAACTCATTGCGGCTGGCATGAAGCCAGCGCATGGGAATGGTGTCCTTCATCACCGGCCCCGTGCCCTCAAGCGTCAAAGCCGGCTCTTGTTCGATCTTGGCCTCGTCGATGGCAGCACCGCGCAAAAAACGGGACTTGTGGTAAGCGTGGTTTTCGATGACCTCCAGCGCCAGGCAGACAGTCTCTGTGCCGCAGCGGGCAAATTGCAGCAGCAGACGGTTGCTGTAGTCCAGCTTGGCGCGCCAAAAATTGCCAGGGGCCAGTTTTTTGATGTCTGCTGACCGAAAGTCGTCCGCCAAGATGGCCGCTTTGACCTTGGCAAAAGCGGCCTTGACGCGGCGAAGATCGATGTCTTTGTACAGAAGCAGTCGCATAAATTAAATTACATAAAGTTTTCTACGTCATAAATTATACGAAATTTCAATTTACGCTTGCCACCATTGCGTAGAGCGCTATAATTATTGACAATATGATGTAGGTTATTTGTTAAAATAGCTTCATGAAGCCGATCGTCGCGCCAACACGGCGTTGGACCAGTCTTCAAGCGGCTGCAGGGACTCATCCCATCCCAGACAGGCATCGGTGATGCTTAGGCCATAAACCAATTGGTCTGGCGATGTTTTGCCCGGGGTAAATTTTTGGGCACCGGCGTTCAGGTGGCTTTCAACCATCACGCCAAAAATCTGGCGCGACCCGCCTGCCACTTGCGTGGCAATGTCGCGTGCCACATCCAACTGCCGCTGATGCTGCTTGCTGCTGTTGGCATGGCTACAGTCCACCATCAGACTGGGGTGCAGTTTGAACCGTGACAGCTCTGCGCAGGCGGCGGCCACGCTGGCTGCGTCATAGTTGGGGGCTTTGCCGCCGCGCAAGATCACGTGGCAGTCGGGGTTGCCACGGGTTTGGACGATGGCCACCTGGCCGTGCTTGTTCACCGACAAAAAGTGGTGTCCGCCGGCAGCCGCATGAATGGCATCGGTGGCGATCTGGATGTTGCCGTCGGTACCATTTTTAAAGCCTATCGGCGCTGACAGACCGGATGCCAGCTCACGGTGAACTTGGCTCTCCGTGGTGCGCGCACCGATGGCCCCCCACGAGATCAAATCGCCCAAGTATTGGGGCGAGATCACGTCCAAAAACTCGCTGGCGGCCGGCAGCCCCAGACGGTTGATGTCGATGAGCAATTGACGCGCCACCCGCAGGCCTTCGTCGATCTTGAAGGAATTGTCCAGATAGGGGTCGTTGATCAGCCCCTTCCAGCCCACGGTGGTGCGGGGTTTTTCAAAATAGACGCGCATCACGATCTCAAGGGTATCGGCGTAGCGGGTGCGCTGCTGCACCAGCCGCCTGGCATATTCAAGGGCGGCTGCGGGGTCATGGATGGAGCACGGCCCCATGATGACCAACAAGCGGTCGTCCTGGCCCGTCAAGATGTTGTGGATGCGGCTGCGGGTGGCGCTGATCATCTGCTCGGTGGCCGTTCCTGCTATCGGAAAGAACCGGATCAAGTGCTCAGGCGGCGGCAAAACGGCGATGCTTTTGATGCGCAGGTTGTCGGTTTGACCGGTGCGGTCTGCGGCGGGGTCAGCGGGGGCGGACAGCCCGTCGGGTACAAGGTGAGAGGATTTGGCGGGCATAAGGGGAAGTCCTAACAAAAAAACCGCAGGGAACACCGGCGGTTTTTGGGGGATGGGGTCACGGTGGAAACCATGGAAACCATGGAAACCATGGGCATCCAAGCACCGCTACAGGTACTGGAACCCAAAACATGACGCAACACCATGGCGCATGAATGTAGCACAGACCCTGTGTTGTGAGGGCAAAACTGGCATGGCAAGCGCAGCGCCAGGCAGTTGGCGCTGCCCCACAGCACCGGCACACTGCGGCCCTGCCCCAACAAAAGTGTCGGTTGGGACACCACGCAACACCTGATGATCGAGGGCGATAACCTTGAAGTATTCAAAGTAGTCAAAGTATTCAAATTTTTCGATATGTACGACAAAAAAATGCAATTACGTGAGAATTAAGTGCAAATTAAGTGCAAATTAAGTGCGAATTCAATTTAGGCCGAATCTATTAATTTTTCAAACAAATGGCAGTGCCCGTTGGTATGGAGAGGCGATTCTTGCGACAGATATCATGAACGCAACAACCATCACGCGACGTACCGGATACCTTGAACGCAACAAAAATTTGATGCCGTGTGATGCCATGTGTCCCAAGCTCTATTTGCCAAACTCTAGTCATCTGGTGACTGCCAAGCGTCAAAAGCACCATGGGATAAGCTGGTCTGAGCATGGACTCTATGCGCTAACCTCACTCCATGCGCTCACAGGCAATGATTCAGCACGAAAATGGCTGCAAAATCGCAGTTTTAACCTTACTTGGGCAGCAAAAGCGGCTGAGTCAATCGTACGGGGCGGCGGTTTCGCTGATGATGATTTTTCGCGTCTTTTGTACTTGCGTTTCATTTCGACTGGCGTTTATGGTTAAACTTACTCAATTAACTGAGTAAATTGCACATGTTGTACCGCCGCCGTCACTTTGCGACACTTTTCAATCGCCTGGCTAAGCCCGTGCGCTTGATTCAGGTGGTGGCAGGCCCGCGCCAAGTAGGCAAGACCACGCTGGTGCAGCAGGTTTGCGACGAGATGCGCTTGCCGGTGCAGTACGCCAGTGCTGACGAGCCGATGCTACGCGGGCCAGAGTGGATTGCTCAGCAGTGGGAGATGGCCAGACTCAAGCAAACCGATGCCGGATCGCTACTGGTTTTGGATGAAATTCAAAAAATTCCGGCTTGGTCTGAGACCGTCAAGCGTCTGTGGGATGAAGACACGCTTCACAAAACCTTTGTTAAAGTGGTGGTGCTGGGGTCGTCGCCCTTGTTGATTCAGCGTGGGCTGTCGGACAGTCTGGCCGGGCGTTTTGAGGTCTTGCTTTTGCCGCACTGGTCGGCACTAGAGATGCACGAGGCCTTTGGCTGGTCGGTGTCGCAAAGCATCTTTTATGGCGGCTACCCGGGTGCAGCGCCGTTGATCGCTGATCATGAGCGCTGGGTGCGTTATGTGCGTGATTCGCTGATCGAGCCAACGCTGTCGTGCGATGTGCTGCTGCTGTCGCGGGTGGATAAACCTGCTTTGCTGCGGCGGATGTTTGAGTTGGGGTGTCGTTATTCGGGTCAGATTTTTTCGTTTACCAAGATGCTGGGGCAGCTTCAGGACGCAGGCAATACCACCACTTTGGCACACTATCTGGATTTGCTGGGCGCTGCCGGTATGCTGACGGGTGTTCCCAAATATGCGGGCGATGTGGTGCATCGCCGGGGTTCCAGCCCCAAGTTGCTGGTGCTTGATACGGCGTTTTTCTCGGCGCAGGCGGGGTTTGGCTTTGATCAGGCGCAGGCTGACCGTGAGCATTGGGGTCATCTGGCCGAAGCGGCGGTCGGTGCACACTTGGCCAACGCGGCAACTGCTGGACAATTTGAACTTTTTTATTGGCGCGAACGCAAGCGCGAGGTCGATTTTGTGGTGTGTGCCGGGCGTAAGCTGATTGCCATTCAAGTCAAGAGCGGTCGCGCCCAGAGTGTCTTGCCCGGTATGCATGCGTTCGATCTTGCCTTTAAGCCAGACCGAAAGTTGCTGGTTGGCAGTGACGGTATGGCTGTGGATGATTTTTTGCGTATGCCGGTGCAAAATTGGTGTGAGTTTTAATGACATGCATAAGTGCATTATTTTGCCTGCGTCATGTCATATTTTAATTGATGACTTTATTATTAGATTGTAAATTTGAATGTTTTCCAATAAAACTCTATTAATTACCGGCGGCACAGGTTCTTTTGGCAATGCTGTGTTGCGCCGATTTTTGCATACTGAGATTGCGGAGATTCGCATTTTTAGCCGCGACGAAAAAAAGCAGGATGATATGCGCCGGCATTATCACCATGCCAAGCTTAAATTTTATTTGGGCGATGTGCGTGACCACGGCAGTGTGCGGTCGGCCATGCGCGGTGCGGATTATGTGTTTCATGCTGCCGCCTTAAAGCAGGTGCCGTCTTGCGAGTTTTACCCCTTGCAGGCGGTTAAAACCAATATATTGGGGACTGAGAATGTTTTGGATTCGGCAATTGCACATGGCATTGAACGGGTGGTTTGCTTAAGCACCGACAAGGCCGTCTATCCTATCAACGCCATGGGTTTTAGCAAGGCCATGATGGAAAAGGTGGCCATGGCCAAATCGCGTGAAGCCGGTAAGACCGTGATTTGTGTCACGCGTTACGGCAATGTGATGGCCTCGCGCGGGTCGGTTATTCCGCTTTTTGTCGAGCAAATACAGGCGGGGCGGCCACTGACCATGACCAACCCCGCCATGACGCGGTTTATGATGACCCTGGACGAAGCCGTGGACCTGGTGCTATTTGCCTTTACGCAGGGTGAGCCTGGCAATATTCTGGTGCAAAAAGCACCGGCGGCCAACATTGGCACACTGGCCGCAGCGGTCAAGTCGGTCATGAATGTGCCTGACCATCCCATCCGTACCATTGGCACTCGCCACGGTGAAAAGCTGTATGAAACCTTGCTGGGCCGTGAAGATATGTCTGTAGCCCATGATATGGGCAAATATTATCTGGTGTCACCCGATTTACGTGATTTGAATTATGGCAAGTTTATCGAGCAGGGTGAGCAAAATGTATTGCTGGCCGAAGATTACAACTCGCATAACACCACCCAGTTGGATGTGGACGGCATGAAGGCTTTGTTGATGAAGCTTCACCTGATGCAGGCGGTTGTGCGGGGTGAACAGGCGATGCCTGAGGAATAGCAACAGGTATATCAATAGGTATATCAATAGCAATAGCAATAGCAATAGAAGTAGGTCTATCAACATGAACGTGTTGATCACGGGTGCCAAGGGTTTTATTGGCAAAAACCTACAGTCGCATTTGATTGAACGCCAAGCAATTCAGGTGCGGTGCTTTACCCGTGGCGATGATGTGGCGCAGTTGCCCGCGTTATTGAAAAACGTGGACTTTGTGTTTCACTTGGCGGGGGTTAATCGCCCACTGAACCCCCTTGATTCGGCTGAGTTTGCTCTGGGCAATACCGGCCTGACACAGGCGCTGTGCAAGGCTGTGGGCGCAGTGGCTGACGCAACTGGCCGCAAAATCCCCGTCGTTTTTACCTCGTCCACCCAGGCTCTGCTTGATAACGCCTATGGGGCCAGTAAATTGGCGGCTGAAGAAGCCTTGTTCGCCTTGCAGCGTGAGCAGGGTGTGCCGGTGTCTGTTTTTAGACTGCCAAACGTATTTGGCAAGTGGTGTCGGCCCCATTACAACTCAGGCGTGGCAAGCTTTTGCCACAACATTGCACGTGGCCTGCCCATCACCGTGCATGACCCGTCTGCGCCGATCACGCTGGTGTACGTGGATGATGTGGTTGCGCGGTTTTTGCAGCTCATGGAAAGTGCGCTGGGTGTGGATGTTGCTGGTGTTGCTGGTGTTGATACTGCGGTGGATGCCCAGGGTTTTGCCACGGTGTCACCCCAGTACACCCAGACAGTGGGCGAGCTGGTGCGCTTGATTCAATCGTTCAAGGACAGTCGCCACACCCAGATGCTGGATCGCGTGGGCACGGGGCTGGTGCGTGCGCTCTACGCCACTTACGTCAGCCATTTGCCACCTGAGCTGTTTGCCTACCCCCTGGCACAGCACGCTGACCCCAGGGGGGTGTTTGTGGAGGTGCTTAAAACGCCGGACTGTGGGCAGTTCTCTTACTTTACGGCGCTGCCGGGCATCACCCGTGGTGGGCACTACCACCACACCAAGACCGAAAAGTTTTTGGTGGTCAAGGGCCAGGCACGCTTTCGGTTCAAGCACATGCAAACCGGTCAGTCGCATGAGATTTTGACCCGTGGTGACTTGGCGACGGTGGTTGAGACTGTTCCTGGCTGGACGCATGACATCACCAATGTCGGCACGGATGAGATGATCGTGATGCTGTGGGCCAATGAGGTGTTTGACCGCGCAAGGCCCGATACGTTTGCGTGTGCGGTGTGAACATGCCGCCAGCCTTTGACTTCCTGCGTTAGCAGCTATTGTTTTTTTGATCGGTATGACCAAACTCAAAGTCTTGACGGTGGTGGGTACGCGGCCCGAGATCATTCGCTTGTCGCGTGTGCTGGCATGCCTAGACTTGCATTGTGAACACCTATTAGTTCACACAGGACAAAACTACGATTACGAATTAAGTCAGGTTTTTTTTGATGACCTGGGCGTGCGCAGGCCAGACTACTTTTTGAATAGCGCTGAGGGCAGTCGCGGCGCTGCCCATACCATTGGCAACCTGATCATTGCGGTGGACAAGGTGCTGGCCGATGTTCAGCCTGAGGCCATGCTGGTGCTGGGCGACACCAACAGTTGCCTGTCCGTCATACCGGCCAAGCGCCGCAAAATTCCCATTTTTCACATGGAAGCCGGCAACCGCTGCTTTGACCAGCGTGTGCCTGAGGAAACCAACCGCCGCATTGTGGACCACACGGCGGATGTGAACCTGACCTACAGCGCAATCGCCCGCGACTACCTGCTGCGCGAGGGGCTGCCGCCAGATTTGGTCATCAAAACTGGCAGCCCCATGTTGGAGGTCTTGACGTATTACCGACCGCAGATCGATGCCTCTGACGTTGTGCAGCGCCTGGGGCTGGAAGCGCAGGCTTATTTTTTGGTGAGCGCGCATCGTGAAGAAAACATCGAGTCCGATCGATCATTTACCAAGCTGGTGAGCGTGCTCAATGGGCTTGCTGATGACCACCATTTGCCCGTGATTGTCTCAACCCACCCGCGCACACAACACCGGATCGACGCTAGCGGTGCGCTGCTTCGTCCGCTGGTGCGTTTGTTAAAACCGCTGGGGTTTCATGATTACAACCAACTTCAACTGTCGGCACGGGCGGTGTTGTCTGACAGCGGGACGATCAACGAAGAGTCGTCTATCATGAATTTTCCGGCACTCAATTTGCGCGAAGCGCATGAACGCCCCGAGGGCATGGAAGAAGCCGCTGTGATGATGGTGGGGCTGGATGAAAATCGCGTCCGCCAAGGTTTGTCCATCCTGGCTTTACAACCACGCGGCGCAAATCGATCTGACCCGCACGGCATCAGGCCCGTGGCCGACTACAGCATGCCCAATGTGTCCGATAAGGTGCTGCGCATTTTGCACAGCTATACCGACTATGTGAACCGCGTGGTCTGGAAAAAATATTAAGATGTCGTAACCCTATGAAAATTGCGTTGATCGCGGATACTTTTCCGCCCCTTAGAACCTCTGGCGCGGTGCAATTGCGAGATTTGTCGCACGAATTTGTGCGGCAAGGACACGCATTGACGGTGATGTTGCCCACAGCGGGGTTGGCTGCACCTTGGTTGCTGGAAGAGGTTGACGGGGTGCAAGTGCTGCGATTGCGTGCGCCCAAAACCAAAGACATCAACAATGTGCAGCGCACTGTCCACGAATTTGTGATGCCGTTTGCCATGCTGCGCCATTTGCGCCAGAGCCTTTTGGGACAAGAGCGCTGGGACGGTGTGGTGTGGTACTCACCCAGCATTTTTTTGGGACCTTTGGTCAGCGCTCTTAAAAAAGCAAGCCGTTGCAAGGGCTACTTGATTGTTCGCGATCACTTTCCGGAATGGGCCGCAGACGTGGAATTGATGAGCCGGGGGGGGATACCCTACCGCTTGCTTAAGGCGGTTGCCAAGTACCAGTATTCGGTTGCCGATGTGATTGGCATCCAGACGCAGGGCAATCAGGCTTATGTGGCCCATGGGTCTCATGAGTCTCATGGAGGGCCTGGCAGCCGCATTGATGTATTGCAAAACTGGCTGGCCGATACCCCCAATGTGGGGTGCAGTGTTTGTGTGAAAGACAGCCCTCTGGCCGGACGCATCATCTTGGTCTATGCGGGCAATATGGGCGTAGCGCAAGGCATGGGTGTGTTGCTTGACCTGGCAGAGCGCTTGCGCTGCAAAGCAGACATTGGATTTTTGTTTGTCGGTCGTGGCAGCGACGTGCAACGCTTGCGTCAGGACGCACACAGGCGAGGTTTAGGCAACGTGGCTTTTTATGATGAGATCGACCCCGCAGAAATACCCGGGCTGTACGCCCAGTGCCACATCGGCATCGTTGCCCTAGACCCTCGCCACACCACACACAACATTCCAGGCAAGTTTTTGTCTTACATGCAAGCAGGCCTGCCGGTGCTGGCCAGCATTAACCCCGGTAATGATCTGGAGGGGATGATTTTGCGTGAGGGCGTGGGCAAGGTGTGTACCGATCAGTCGGTGGACACTTTGCAACGGATGGCATTGGCATTGGTGCATGAGGTAAGCTCCGATGCCGGGCAAACAAACGGCAAGCTCGCAGTGGCCAAGCGCTGCAAAGCCCTGTCTGACAAGCTTTTTTCGCCCACAGTCGCCGTGCGTCAGATTGTGGACGCTTTGCAAAAATAGGACTTTTACGCCAAACCACCCATGACACACCCAGCCTCTATTCTTTTGACCGGTGGTGCCGGGTACATCGGCAGCCACACCTTTGTTGCCTTGGCCCAAGCGGGCTTTACCCCCGTCATTCTTGACGACTTTTCGACCAGCAACAGAGCCGTTTTGAATCGCTTGCAGCGTATCACCAGCCAACCGGTGCTCTGCCAACAGGGCAGTGTGGCCGACAGGGTGCTGGTACACGACCTGATGCAGCGCCACAGCATCGCTGCCGTTATTCACTTTGCAGGCTTTAAGGCCGTGGGCGAGAGTGTGGCGCAGCCGCTGAAATACTACGACAACAACCTGGGCGGCATGATGGCCCTGCTGCGTGCCATGGAGCGCACCCCTTGCCGCACACTGGTCTTTTCAAGTAGCGCCACGGTCTATGGCGACCCAGCCAGTTTGCCCATCACCGAAAATTTTCCACGCAGCCATACCAACCCCTACGGCCACACCAAACTGGTCTGTGAGGACATGCTGGCCGCTGTGCGTGAATCCAACCCAGCTTGGCGCACGGGGGTATTGCGCTATTTCAACCCCACAGGCGCACACCCCAGCGGTCTGATCGGCGAAGACCCCACGGGGTTACCCAACAATTTGATGCCCTATGTCACCCAAGTGGCGGTGGGCAAGAGACCGTTTTTGAACATTTACGGCCAGGACTACGCCACGCCTGACGGCACCGGTGTGAGAGATTACATTCATATTCAAGACTTGGCCCAGGCCCACGTGGCGGCCGTGCAGGCATTGCTGAAAGGCGCAGACAGCTTTACCGTGAATGTGGGCATCGGCCAAGGCCACAGCGTGCTGGATGTGGTGCGTGCCTTTGAGCAAGCCAGTGGCAAACCTGTGCCTTACCGGTTTGCCGCACGTCGCGCAGGCGATGTAGCGCAATGTTATGCCGATGCCAGTCTGGCGAAACGCCTGCTGAACTGGCACGCCACGCACACACTGGCGGCGATGTGCGCCGATGCCTGGCGCTGGCAAAGCAACAACCCAGACGGGTATGCCAATGAACCTGCCTCAGTGTGAAAAAAGGTCGATGGCCAGTGTCATCAACGCCAAAAATGCCTGATCCAGCATGGGCAGCGTGGCCATGATGGCCACCAGCCCGACCGTCAGAGTGACCGGAAAACCTATCGCAAAAATATTCATCTGAGGAGCCACCCGCGACACAATGCCCAGCGCCAGGTTGGCAAAGATCAACATGCCCACCATGGGCAATGAAATCCAAAGCCCGCTGGCAAAAAGCTGGGAACCCAGGTCGTAGAGCTTGATGTGTTTGAGGGCCTCCAAAAAGTTTTGATCCACAGGAAAAGCCACAAAACTGTTGATCACAGCCATGAGCACCAGCATATGCCCGTTCATGACAATGAACAAAAAGGTGGCCATCTGGCTAAAAAACCGCGACACCGCGCTGGCCTGGGTGTTTAAGGTGGGGTCAAAAAACGACGCAAAGTTCAGCCCCATCTGAAAGCCCACCACCTCACCGGCTAACTCAACAGCGGCAAACATCACGCGAATCGCAAAGCCCATGGCCAAACCCACACCCACTTGCTGCATCACGGCACCCGCTGCCCCCGAGCTGTTGACGCTGATGACCGGCTGACCTTCCAAGCTAGGCTGCGCGGCCAGGGCCACAAAAAATGCTAAACCTATTCGGGCGCGAATGGGAAAGGCCCTGAGCGACAAAACCGGTGCCGCCGTAAAGACCGCCAGAGTTCGCAAAAACGGCCACAGCAAGGGTGACATCCACGCCACCAGTTGGTCTTCTGAGAAAGTGATCACGACCTGCTAAAGCTAAAGGACGATGGCGGGAATGGCCTCAAACGTCCGCCGGATGTACTCGATCAGCGTGGTCAGCATCCAGGGGCCAGCCAGTGCAAACACCGCCATGGCGGCGACCAGCTTGGGAACAAAGGCCAAGGTGGCCTCGTTGATCTGCGTGACCGCCTGAAACAAGCTGATGACCAGGCCCACCGCCAACACCACCGCCAACACGGGGGCGGACACCATCAACATCATCCACAGGGCATCCTGACCTATGGTTAAAACCATTTGGGCATTCATTAACTAATAAAATAAATTTGTTACATTAGAAATGCAATAATTATAGCATACTACGCAATAATGGTAAGCTTAAACGCAAATCAATGACGGTTTATAAAGTATAAAACTTATTTATCAATAAACTGAGGTCTTCGGGGTCAGGTGACAAAACTGGCCGCCAATGAACTGACCAAAAGATTCCAGCCGTCTGCCAACACAAAAATCATCAGCTTGAACGGCAGGGCCACCAGCACGGGCGACAGCATCATCATGCCCAAAGACATCAGCACACTGGCCACCACAATGTCGATCACCAAAAATGGAATAAAGATCATGAAGCCGATCTGAAACGCAGATTTAAGCTCGCTGATCACAAACGCGGGAACCAAAACCCGCATGGGCACTGCGGCTGCCGTGCTGCCGGCAGGCAGCTTGGCCAGTTTGGCAAACAAGGACAAATCGGACTGACGGGTTTGCTTGCCCATGAACAAGCGCATGGGGTCTTCGGCCTTCAGCAGGGCCTGTTCAAAGGGCATGGCACCGGTGCTATAGGGAAGATAAGCCTCGCTGTAAACGCGGTCCAGGGTTGGCCCCATCACAAACATGGTAAGAAATAAAGACAGGCCAACCACCACCTGATTCGGCGGAACGGACTGGGTACCCAGTGCCTGGCGCAGCAGCGACAGCACAATGACGATGCGCGTAAAACCGGTCATCATCAGCAAAACGGCCGGCAAAAATGACAGGACGGTAAAAAACAGCAGGGTTTGAATGGGCACCGAAAAACTGGTGCCGCCCGCACCCATGCCGACCAACAGGGGCAGTTGGGCCGGCTGCATGGCTGGGGCCATGATGGGTGTCTGCTGCGCCATGACGGGTGTACAGGCCAAGGCCATGAGCACAACCCCCCACAGCCGGCACGGTATGGACAAGCCGCTCCAAATGAACAAGGTCAGTTTCATCACGTCAAGTCACGGTCAGTGGAGTGAGCTGCCGCAAAAACGGAGTATTCCGGCAAAACAGTCTGTACCGGCTGAACAGGCGGTCGTGGCCCTGCTTCCATCGCCACGGTGTGCAAGCAGGTGATGGTCTGTGGTGAGATGCCCAAAATTAACCAGGTCTTTTGGCCGTCCGGCCCCACTTCGACCGTCACGATGCGCTGATGCACCCCCACAGCCAAGGACGATACGATGCGCAGAGCGGACGATGCCGATGCTGCGGTATGGATACCCACGCGCCGTTGCAACCACTTGATGCCGGAGGGCAGCAGCGCCAGCCCCAACAACAAGAGTGCTATCGACAGCCAAGCCAGCGACATACCGCCTAATACCGACAATTTACCGCAAAAATCAGCTTTTACTGACGCGACGCAGCCGCTCGGACGGGGTGACCACGTCCGTCAGGCGAATGCCAAACTTGTCATTGACCACCACCACCTCGCCCTGGGCGATCAGGTAGCCGTTGACCAGCACGTCCATCGGCTCACCGGCCAGTGCGTCAAGCTCAACCACCGACCCCTGCCCCAGTTGCAGGATGTGCTTGATCGGCACTTTGGTGCGGCCTAGCTCTACCGACAACTGAACAGGAATGTCCAGCACCATGTTGATGTCGTTGATGGGGGCATCGGCCGGATGGGACGATGACGAAAATGGCCTTGGGGCTTCGCCGGCCAAAACACCACCAGGCGCAGGGTCTCCGGAAGTGGCACTTTTTTGTTCCATCAGGGCCTCAGCCCAATCCGCCATACCATCGTCTTCAGGCGGTGTATCTTCAGTTGTCATGTCGTTCACCCTTCCAATTGAGGTCGTGACTCCTCAAACTCTTTTCAATTTTCAATGCATATTTTGCATTGTGCGTGCCATACTGGCATTCAAAAATAGGCACACCGTCGATGGTGGCCTTGATGCGCGGCTGGCGCTCCAGCTCGATGAAGTCGCCGCGTTTCATCGCCAGGATTTGCTCTATCGTGGTATCCGCGTAGGCCAGCTCGGCAACCAAAACCACCTCTGCGGCCTGAATCTCTTGCGTCAGTACGTTCACCCAGCGGCGATCCACCTCCATCGAATCGCCCTGGGTGGAGGAGTAGAGCACGTCGCGGATAGGCTCAAGCGTGGCATAAGGCATGCAAAAGTGGATAGACCCCGTGATCTCGCCGATTTCAAGCTGAAAAGACGTTGAAATAACGATCTCACTGGGCGTGGCAATGTTGGCAAACTGCGGCTGCATTTCGGACCGCTGGTATTCAAGCTCAAGCGGATAAATGCCCACCCAGGCTTTTTTGTATTCGTCAGTCACCACATCGACCATGCGATTGATGACGCGCTGCTCGGTAGCTGAAAAGTCACGGCCTTCGATGCGGGTTTGGTACTTGCCGATGCCGCCATACAAGGACTCGATCACCCCAAACACCAGCGAAGGCTCACAGACCACCAAACCGCTGCCGCGCAGCGGTCGGATCGCCACAATGTTGAAATTGGTGGGCACGGCCAGCTCACGCAAAAAAGCGCTGTAGCGCTGCACGGTGACCGGCCCCACCGAAATTTCAGGGCTACGGCGAATAAAGTTGAACAAACCCACGCGCAGGTTGCGGGCAAAACGCTCATTGACGATTTCCATCGTGGGCATGCGCCCGCGAACAATGCGCTCTTGGCTGGAAATGTTGTAGGGACGAACCTCACCGGTCTCGTGAACCTCTTCGGCCAGTTTTTGGCTTTCGCCCGTGACCCCTTCAAGAAGTGCATCAACCTCTTCCTGGGACAGGAAAGATTCACTCATGGCAGATACCGACGCTTGTCACCGTATGTCACCGTATGTAACCACTTATCACCATTTGTCACTATTTGTCACCATTTGTCACTGAACGATCAGGCTTGAAAACAACACCCCCACAACGGGGTAATCGACCACCGCACGCCGTCTGGTTTTTTTCTTTTTGCCCGGCGTTTCTACAGGCTCTGCGTCACCGCCCCCAAAGGGCACCGAAGCCTCGCGCAAAATGTCCTCGATCAGCTTTTGCTTGCCCTCTGTCGACAACAGTTCTTCAGCGGTGCGCTGAGAGATCAGCATCAAAATCCCGCTGCGTATGGTGGGCAAATAGGCCTTGACGGTATCGACGGCGTGGGCATCGATCACCTCAAACGTGATGCCAAGCTGGGCCACTTTTTCACCACCAGGGTCAGCCAGATTCACCACCATGTTGTCAAGCGGCAGGTAAACAGGTGGCAGCTTGGAGCCGCCCGCAGCCACGTGAGCGGTCGCCGCCGGTGCGGCATGCGCAGCAGGAGCGGCCTCGCCACCCTCGCCTTCTGCTGCTGATGCCGCAGCGGCACTTTGCTTTTTGAAATACAAAACCCCCCCAAAACCCGCAAGAACAAGCACGAGGACGACACCGATGATGATGAACAGTTTGCTGTTGCTCTTGGCGGGGGCAGGTGCAGGGGCGGCCTCGGCGGGTTTACTTGCCACGGTGTTTCCTTAGGGGTATCAGGTGAATGGAACTTTTTGGATGGAGTCCGAGTCTAACTAAACAGAGAGATTAAACAAAAAGGTCAAGCGACCGGCCCACCGGACGTGCAAGGGACCGGTTGACGGACGCAGACAGAGGCACAGACGCAGCAGCAGCCAGGGCAGACCGTCTGGCCTGTTGCGACCGCTGGCGTGGGTCATCGCCGCCTGCGCTGTCACGGCCCGATGACCCCACTGACACGCCAACCAATTGCAGGCCCTCGCCTGACAACATGTCTTTAAGCTGGGAGGCCGCGCCCTCCAGTGCCTGACGAACCTCGGCCTGATCCGTCCTGAATCCAATCTGCGCTTGGTCGTTGTTGAGTGAAATGCTGACTTCGACAGGGTCTTTGCCAAACCCGTCCAACGTCAGCTCTGCGTTTTGAATGCCCCCCTGGCTGGCCCAGTAACTGACCGTCTCAGCCACCCGGGTGTCAGCCACAGTGGCCTGCGGGGCAGACACTTCATAGACCATGGGGCCTGCACCTGCACCGCCCACACCGGCCCCCATGGCAGCCTCCAGTCCCAGAGCCGATGACCCTGGTGACCCTATTGCAATGCTTGCAGCCTGGGTGCGTTCATGCTGACGAAACCAAGCATCACCCGTGGCGGCTAAAGCACTGGTGATGTCAGATGCGGCCACAGCCACGGGTTGCTGGGCTGCTGTCTGTACCTGCTGAAGCTCTGCCGTGCCGATCAGCTTGGAATCAGCCTGTCCGGATGCTGCCCTGGCGTGCGCCTGGTGGCCCACAACACCGGCATGTACCGTGCCTGCGGGTTCAGCCAGGTACTCACCCTGACCTTGTGGTGCAAGCGATGACCAACCAGCCAAGTGGGCATCGCTGGCATTGCCGTCAGTGGCGGTTTGCAGCGGAGAGCCAGGGGGACGCTCACGGGCCATCTCGGCTGTACCCGTGGGTAAAGCAGATTCTGGGGCAAGCACGCCATCAACCAAAGCCATGTCCGCCGGTGGCAAATCAGTGGCACGTTGTGCCGTGCTCACCCTTGAGGCATCGCTGCCGCTGGCGATCGACAGTGGGGAACCCGGGGTACGCACACTGGCCAACGCGGCTGTACCGCCAGGCAAAGCAGCGTCCTGGGCGACCACGCCATCAGCCAAAACCGTGACTGCCGGTGGTATCCCTGTACCGACCGGTGGCGCAGCGTCCTGAGCGACCATGCCGGCAGTCAAAGTCAAAGCCACGCCCGCCGGTGGCAAATCAGTGGTCAGTTGTGTTGTGCCCTCTGCTGTGGTGAACGAGGCCTGGGCAGCATCTGCGCCTGATGGCGAAGGGTCCGCAGTCGCCGCAGCGTCTTTGTCAGCCGCATGATCTGCGCTCTTGTCGGTCACTTTGTCCACGTTCTTGTCCGCGTTCTTGTCCGTAGAGGATGCAGCAGATGAAGCGGACGAAGGGGTGTCTGCTTTTTTTTCAGCCTTTTTTTCGGCCTTTGCTTCAGCCTTGTTTTGCGCCTCTTTGGCAGAGAGCCTCTTCATTTCGGCGGCAAACCCGCTGTCGGTGCGGGGAGCCTCTGCGCCGCCCGGCGTTGATCCGTTGCGATAGTTCGCCGATTTTTCAGCCGTTTTATCAACCCTTTTGTCCACCACCCGGGCAGGGCTTAGTTCAATACTCATGTGCTTTCTCCTGATAGTCGTCAATGGACTGCATTTGACGGCGAAATTGCATCGCGGCAAACTCATCCATCTGTTTTTGGTCTCGCTTGTTGTGTCGCTGCAAAAGCTCTGCCTGTCTTTTGTCAAACAGTTTTTGAAGGCTGGCCAATCGCAGCTCGGCCGCAACAACGGCCTGCCTTGCAACATCCACTTTGTGAACGGCGGCCAAAATCACGCCGTCTTGCAGCTTCATGGTTTGTTGCAAACGTTCCATGAACTGGTAGTGATGGTGCAACAACACCGGCGTGGTGCTGCGTTGCGCACCTTGTGTCAATCGCTGTCCGGTTTCGGTGGCGTATTGCTGCAACTGCTGCCGTTGTGCCAGGGCATGGCCATGTTCCTGCACAAGGTTTTGCCAGTGGCCTATCGCTTTGTCGCGCTGGATGTGAGCGAGATCCATGGCGACGGACAGACTTTGGAGAGCAGACATGGCAAACTACCCCCGCATGCCCCGAGGCGATGCTTGCAACACACCGCCCATGGCCTGTACGCTTTGGTCCAGCATAGCGGACTCTTCCATGCCTTGGCGCAAAAACTGCCCCATGCCGTCCTGAAGTGCGATGGCTTCATCCAAAGCAGGGTCTGACCCCTGCACATAGGCTCCGATCTGGATCAGATCACGGCCTTTTTCGTAGCGGGAATAAATGGCCTTGAACCGTCTGGCCATCTCAAAATGCTCACGCGACACCACGTTGTGCATCACCCTTGATGCCGATTGTTCAATGTCGATGGCCGGAAAGTGACCCGACTCTGCCAGGCCACGCGACAGCACGATATGCCCGTCCAGAATGGCCCGTGCGGCATCGGCGATGGGGTCTTGCTGGTCGTCGCCCTCGGTCAAAACGGTATAAAACGCGGTGATCGACCCTACGCCCCCCAGGCCATTGCCGCTGCGCTCGACCAACTGTGGCAGTTTGGCAAAGCATGAAGGAGGATAGCCTTTGGTGGCGGGCGGTTCTCCGATGGCCAGCGCAATTTCACGCTGTGCCATGGCGTAACGCGTCAGTGAGTCCATCAGCAGCAGAACATGCTGGCCCTTGTCCCTGAAGCTCTCGGCCACCGCCGTGGCATAAGCCGCCCCCTGCAAGCGCAGCAAAGGCGGAGCGTCAGCCGGTGCGGCCACCACCACAGCCCTGGCACGGCCCTCTGCGCCCAAAATGTCCTCGATGAACTCTTTGACCTCGCGTCCGCGTTCGCCGATCAGCCCCACCACGATCACGTCAGCCTGGGTGTAGCGCGCCATCATGCCCATTAGCACACTTTTGCCCACACCAGAGCCTGCAAACAGCCCCAGACGCTGCCCGCGGCCCACGGTCAACAGCGCGTTGATGGCGCGAATGCCGGTATCGAGCGTGTGGCGTACGGGGTCACGATCCATGGCGTTGATGGGACGGCGGTCCATGGGGCGCGAGACCACGTTCAGCACAGGCCCCTGGTAGTCCATGGGTATGCCTTGGGCATCGACCACGCGCCCCAGCAGGCCGTCGCCCAATGGCAGCCGCAGCACCCCATAGCCCGCCGCACGGTCCACCCGCCTGCGCTCGCCCAGACGAGGCACCGTGACGTAGGCGGGGGCGGACTCGACACTGGCACCGCTGGACAGGCCGTGAACATCGCCGGCCGGCATCAACAAAGCGCGGTCATGCGAAAACCCCACCACCTCAACCA
The DNA here is from genome assembly GCA_903822205.1 of uncultured beta proteobacterium. Lineage (GTDB taxonomy): Bacteria > Pseudomonadota > Gammaproteobacteria > Burkholderiales > Burkholderiaceae_C > Rhodoferax. The sequence goes on from CAIJOK010000113.1 coordinate 20,382, forward strand.
GCACAGGCGGCTGCGACGGCTGGGTGACCAGACACTGCGACCCTACCGGCACCCGTATGCCCACAGCCTCAAGCACCAGGCCGGTCAGGCGCGTCAGGGTGCCGCGAACCTCAAGCGATGTGCCCGTTTGCACGTGTTTCTTGGCATCTGCCAAAAAAGTGTGCCATTGCAAGTGCGTGTCAGGATGCGTATCAGGATGCGTGTCAGACAGGGCTGTCATGATGAGCGTCTTGATGAATGTCTTGAGCAGCGTCATGGGGAGTGTCCCAGGCCGTGTTCAAGCCAAGATTAGCCACAGCACGCTGCCACCGTTTGGACACCGTGCCATCCACCACCGTGCCGGATGATTCAACCAGACAACCGCCCGGCAAGACAGCCGCATCGCTGACCAAGGTGAGCGACATGCCCGCAAATGCGTCATGAACGATCTCTTTGAGCATCTGGGCATCTGTGGGATGCAGACGCACCACAGCGCTTTTGTGTTGCAGTCCCAACAAACCCAAAGCCTCTCGCAGCACTGGCAGCACGGCATGGGGGTCTATCGACAGTTCTCGGCGCAACACCTGCCGTGCCAATTCACAGGCCAGTTCAAGCACATCCTGGGCCATGGTCTGTTCGGCCTCATCGACACGGGACTGTGCAGATGACAGCACGGCCGCCAATTGGTCGCCGGTCTGCCGGGCCATGTTGGCCATAAAGTCGTCCATCTGGCGGCGGGTCTCCACCTGAACCTGGGCGCGGCCCTGGGCACTGCCCCGCGTGGTTCCCTGGGCCATACCGGCATCAAAGCCCGCCTGGTAAGCCTGTTGCTCGCTGGCTTGTTTTTGAGCCTCGGCATCGGCCAGGGCGATGGCCCTTTGGCGATCGGCCAATAACTGGGCGGCCGTGTCAATGGCCCCAAAGCGCCATTGCTCAACGGCTTCGATCTCTTCACCGGGGATAAAACGTGTGTAGTTTTTCATGGTCAAACGCAGTTACACCAAACGCAGTTACACCATGGCATCGCCAGCGCCACCACCGATCACGATCGATCCCTCGTCGGCCAGGCGGCGAACCGTCTTCAAAATTTCTTTTTGTTGGGCCTCCACCTCGGACAGCCGCATGGGGCCACGGGACTCCAGGTCTTCGCGCAATGACTCTGCCGCACGGGTGGACATATTGGACAAAAATTTCTCCTTCAATTCAGGCTGTGCGCCTTTAAGCGCCACGATCAGCACGTCAGACGAGATCTCTTTGAGCACCGTCTGAATGGCCTTGTCGTCCAGTTTGATGACATCGTCAAAGACGAACATTTTGTCCATGATTTTTTGGGCCAGGTCGGGGTCATGGTTGCGGATGGACTCGATCACCGTGCCCTCAATGGCCGTACCTAACAAATTGATCATCTCGGCTGCAGACTTGATACCACCCAACGATGATTTGCGCATCTTGTCGCCCCCTGACAAAACCTTGAACAAAACTTCATTCAGATCCTTGAGGGCAGACGGCTGAATACCCTCCATGGTGGCCACCCGCAACATGACCTCGTTGCGCTGGCGCTCTGCAAAAAATTTCAAAATCTCGGCCGCTTGGTCAAAGTCCAGATGCACCAAGATGGCTGCAACGATCTGCGGGTGTTCGTTGCGTAAAAGCTCGGCCACGGACGAGGGGTCCATCCACTTCAGGCTCTCAATGCCCGAGACATCACCGCCTTGCAATATCCGATCGATCAGCAGCGCAGCCTTGTCGTCGCCCAATGCGCGCTTGAGCACCGACCGAACGTAGTCGCCAGAGTTGGACACCAACAGGCTTTGCGCCGCAGCGATGGCCGTGAACTTGTCGACCACCTCGGCCACCCGCTCACGCGTGACAGCCCGGGTCTTGGCGATGGCTTCGCCCAGTTTTTGAACCTCTTTGGGCGACAGGTGTTTGAAGACCTCGGCGGCTTCTTCCTCGCCCAAAGACATCATCAAAATGGCAGCGTCTTCAAGTCCATCAGTTTGTTGTGCCATGGCGCGATCGTCCGGTTAAATTGTAAAAAAGTTATTGACGCTATCTGTATGGCCTGACAGGGCATCATAGCCCGTCAATACTGCATATAAAGCATGCATTCAGGTTGATAAATTGTATAAAACTTATTACTGTTTATGACTCTTTATGACTCTTTATGACTGTTTGCATGTCAGTTTGGAGGCTCGCCGTTGATCCACGTCTTGACAATGTTGGCCACGGCTGCGGGGTTGTCGCGGGTCAGTCTGCGGGCTTCTTCCAGGGCCAGTTCGGCAGGCGTGAGTTCGGCAGGCTGGCCACTGGACTTACCCGGCGCGGTCAGCAGGGGACGATCAGGCTCTTCACCCTCGATAGCGTCCAGTTGTCCGGCCTGTTCAGACTCTGATGCCGACACCGGTACGGGCACAGGCTGAGCCATGACCTTCAGGGCAGGTCGCACAGCCCCCAGCAGCACCAGGGCAGCCAGCAGCAGCGTACCCAGCGGCCAGGCCAGGGTGCGTGCCCAGTCCAAAACCTCGGGGCGTTGCCAGAACGGCAGCGCAAGCTCAGTGGGTTTGTCGCTGGTAAACGGCGCATTCATCACATTGACCGAGTCGCCACGGTCTTTGCTAAAGCCGATCGTCTCGCGCACCAGTGCGGTCATTTTCTCCAGTTGAATGTCGCTGATGGCGGCGGTGGTGATCTTGCCCTTGGCATCGGTGACAGGCTGGTGGTTGATGACCACTGCCGCGCTCAGGCGCTTGACCATGCCGGTACTGCCGCGTACCACGCGCACCGTTTTATCGACTTCGTAGTTGACGATGGACTCGCGTCGTCCGCCGTTGCCCAAGGCCGATGACGCTGCGCCTGCCGCCACCAGGGGCTGGGCCACGCCATTGATAGCCGTGCTGGCAGGGCCGGGGGGCTGGTTGGACGCTGCGCCCGGAATGCCGGTCGGTGGGTTGTTGGCCAGATTGCCGTTGTTGCTCTCCAGCGTTTGCTGGCTGCGAACCACACCTGCGTCCGGGGTTTGGTTGGGTTTGAACAGCTCGGAGGTCTGCTCCGTCTGCGAAAAATCAAGCTCTGCCGTCACCTGCGCCCTGATGTTCTGGCGGCCCACCACGGGTTCGAGGATGTCCAGAATGCGGCTGGTATAAAGCTGCTCGACCTGCTGCACGTACTGCAGTTGCTGGGCATCAAAACCCAGACCGTTGGCCATATCGGGCGGGGTGGACAGCAGTTTGCCGGTGTCGTCCAGCACGCTGACCAGTTTGGGGTCCATCTCAGGGACACTGGACGATACCAGGTGAATGATGCCAGCCAATTGCGACCTGTCCAGGGCACGTCCGGCATTCATGCTGACCACCACCGATGCCGACGGCCTTTGCTGGTCACGAAAGAACCCGTTTTGGTTGGGCAGCGCCAGATGCACCCGTGCGCTCTGCACCGATGCCAGGGTCTGGATGGTGCGGGTCAGTTCGCCCTCCAGGCCACGTTGAAACGTCAGACGCTCCTGAAACTGCGTCATGCCAAAGCGGTTGGCCGTGTCCATCAGCTCAAAGCCCGTGACCGCGCCTTTGGGCAGACCCTGCGAGGCCAGTTTGAGGCGAGCGTCATAGACCATGTTGGCAGGCACCATGATGGTACTGCCGCCTGCCGAATACTGGTAGGGCACATTCATCTGCGTCAGTTGGGCCACGATGGCACCGCCATCTTTGTCGGCCAGGTTGGCGTACAGCACCCGCCATTCGGCTTGGCGGCCCATCACCATACCGACCAAGGCGATCATGACCAACAGGACGGCACCGACACCCAGGCGAATTTTTTGAGCGCGTTCCAGGCCAGCCAGACGCTGAATGAGCGTGGGGTTGATGGGAATGGCGGCAGGAACAGTAACGGCGGCGTTCATGGAGATTTCAGTGTTCAGGAAGCAGTGGCTCTCTTGGACTATTTGGCCTATTTGGACTATTTGGCATGAGGAGAATTATGAAAACAACGCATTAAAACATTAGCTCGAAAAGACCGGTGTTTACGGCTCACTTCAAATTTATGTTTTGGACACAGCGCCATTAGCATCCGTTCAACCCCCTCTCATGAAACCCCTGACAACCGTGGATGATCCAGCATGAACCTGAGACTAACCCCCAACACCATGCCTGCGGCTGTCCGCCCCTCCATGGCATCAGGACTGTCGCCCAGACCCGCTGGCGGCGCATCGACGGGCGGGTTTGGTGTGGCCCTCAAGGATGCCTTGACATCGGTCAGTGCAGCCCAAAACGATGCCAGCCGCTTGCAGCGCGAAGTTCAACTGGAAAACCCCAAGGTTAGCCTAGAAGAAACCATGGTGGCCATCCAAAAAGCCCAGATCGGATTTCAATCCACCCTGCACGTCAGAAACCGCATGGTGCAAGCCTACACGGACATCATGAACATGCAGGTTTAAATTTTATAGCGTCTGTCAGACGGTGCCATACACCATAATCCGCCTCTTGTTTATCAGCATGGTGTCCACAGTTGCTCACAGTTACCCGCACGGCCTGCATAGTTTGAATCGCTCCCATGCTCCTGCGTGGGAGCGTTGCCTAGTTTGCTGCATTATTTATAGTTGTTGTAATTATGGAAAGATTGTTTGCGTCATGAAAGCTGTCATCCTAGCCGGTGGTATGGGAACCCGTATCTCCGAAGAAACCCACTTAAGACCTAAGCCCATGATCGAGATCGGCGGTATGCCCATCTTGTGGCACATCCTTAAAATTTACTCGTTTTACGGCATCCATGATTTTGTGATCTGCTGCGGCTTCAAGGGCTATGTCATCAAAGAATACTTTGCCAACTATTTTTTGCACCAGTCAGATGTTACGTTTGACTTAAGCCAAAACCGCATGGAAGTTCACCAGCAGCACGCCGAACCTTGGCGCGTGACGCTGGTCGATACCGGCGCAGACACCATGACGGGTGGACGGATCAAGCGAATTGCACCCTACGTAGCGGGTGAAGCATCTTTTTGCCTGACCTATGGCGACGGTGTTTGCGATGTCAATATCTCGGCTTTGATCGCGTTCCACAAGGCGCAGGGGCTAAAGGCGACCATCACGGCTACCCTGCCGCCAGGGCGTTTTGGGGCACTTAATATCGAGGGCCGCAAAGTGGGTAGTTTTATGGAAAAGCCCCGGGGTGACGGGGCGATGATCAACGGTGGTTTTTTTGTGCTATCGCCTTCGGTGATCGACCTGATCACCGACGATCAAATCGTTTGGGAGCGCGAGCCTCTTGAGCAATTGGCGCAGCAGGGCCAGCTTGCTGCCTTTGAACACACCGGCTTTTGGCAGCCCATGGACACCCTGCGCGACCGAATGCTGCTTGAAGAACTTTGGCAATCGGGCCATGCCCCCTGGCGAGTGTGGTCATGACCCCCCAGTTTTGGCGCGGCAAGCGCGTTTTGCTGACAGGCCATACGGGGTTCAAGGGCAGTTGGCTGTCGCTTTGGCTGCAATCTTTGGGAGCAGCGGTCACGGGTTACGCCTTGGCATCACCCACCTGTCCGGCCTTGTTTGATGTGGCGGGTGTGGCGGCCGGCATGCACAGCATTTTGGGCGACGTGCGCGACCTGCCGGCCTTGCAAGCGGCTCTGCGTGAGCATCAGCCCGAGATCGTCATCCACATGGCGGCCCAGCCCCTGGTGCGCTATGCTTATCTTCATCCCATTGAGACCTACGCCACCAACGTCATGGGCACGGTGCATCTGCTTGAGGCCATACGCCACACCCCCAGCGTCCGTGCCGTGGTCAATGTCACTACCGACAAATGCTATGAAAACAAAGAATGGCACTGGGGTTACCGCGAGGACGAACCCATGGGTGGCCATGACCCCTACAGCAACAGCAAGGCTTGTTCTGAACTGGTCACCGCAAGCTATCGCAGTTCATATTTTGGCCAGAGCGGCCCGGCGGTGGCATCAGCCCGGGCCGGCAACGTCATCGGTGGGGGCGACTGGGCAACGGACCGGCTGATCCCGGATATTTTGCGGGCCTTTGAGCGATCGGACCCCGTCATCATCCGCAACCCCCACGCCATTCGGCCCTGGCAGCACGTGCTGGAGCCTCTGTCGGGCTACTTGACTTTGGCCGAGCGCCTTTACACCGACGGCCAAGCCTACGCCCAAGGCTGGAACTTTGGCCCCACCGATGATGACACCCGTCCTGTGCAATGGATCGTCGAACGCATGTCCCAGCACTGGGGTGCAGGGGCCAGTTGGCAGCAAGACCCTGCGGATCACCCGCATGAGGCCCACTTTTTAAAACTGGACATTTCCAAAGCAAAATCTCGACTGGGCTGGCGACCGCGCAGGTCACTGCAACAGGCACTGCTAGCCTCGGTTGAGTGGCATCAAAAATGGCTGACTGGCGCAGATATGAAATCAGTTACTCTTGGACAGATTGAACAGTACCAACTAACCAATGGACGCAACATGGTTGACTGATCATGATTTGGCGTGAAATGACAACACGCATTCCGCGCTCACTTTCATCCCATTTGCCAGACATCAGCATGACCCAACAAGCCCTCATTCGCTTACAAATCGCCGGACTGGTTGAGCAATACGCTTCAATCGCACTGGCACCACAGCCCTTTACGCCGGGCATCACGCCTGTTCCACCGTCCGGTAAGCTGCTGGGCGCAGGCGAGCTTCAAAACATGGTCGATGCCAGTCTGGACGGCTGGCTGACCACCGGGCGATTCAACGCCCTGTTTGAGCAAAAACTGGCGGCGTTTATCGGCATCAAGCACTTGATCACCGTCAATTCAGGGTCGTCGGCCAATCTTGTGGCTTTCAACACCCTGACATCGCCCCGTCTGGGCAGCCGCGCCATTCAAAAAGGCGACGAGGTCATCGGTGTGGCTGCGGGCTTTCCGACCACGGTCAACCCCATCTTGCAGTTTGGTGCCGTGCCCGTTTTCGTCGATGTGGACCCCCTCACCCACAATGTGGATGCCGGCTTGCTTGAAGCCGCTATCAGTCCCAAAACCAAAGCCATCATGCTGGCGCACAGCCTGGGAAACCCCTTTAACCTGGATGTGGTGACTGCCCTGTGCCAACAGCATGGCCTGTGGCTGGTTGAGGACTGCTGCGATGCGCTTGGCAGCACCTACCGTGGCCAGATGGTGGGAACATTTGGCGACATTGCCACCTTAAGTTTTTACCCCGCCCACCACATCACCATGGGCGAGGGCGGTGCCGTGTTTACCAAGCACGACACACTGAAGGCCATCGCTGAAAGCCTACGCGACTGGGGCCGCGACTGCTACTGCCTGCCTGGCCGAGACAACACCTGCGGCCGGCGCTTTTGTCAAAAGTTAGGTGACCTGCCTGCGGGCTACGACCATAAATACACCTACAGCCACATGGGCTACAACCTCAAAATCTCGGACATGCAGGCGGCCTGCGGTCTGGCCCAACTGGAGCAGGCACCTCGGTTTATCCAGGCCCGCAAAGACAACTTTGCTTTTTTGCGGACGCGTTTGGCCGACTGCCAAGAATTTATCCAGTTACCCCACGCCACCCTGCACGCTGACCCCTCGTGGTTTGGCTTTCCGATCACGATCAAACCCAACTGTCCGGTCACACGGCTTGATCTATTAACCTATCTTGACCAAAACAAAATTGGCACACGGCTGCTGTTTGCCGGCAACTTGACCCGCCAGCCCTATATGGCCGATGCCCACTACCGCGTCAGCGGCGCACTGACCCACACCGACAACGTCATGAACAACACGTTTTGGATAGGGGTGCAGCCGGCCCTGACGCACGAGATGCTTGAGTTTGCGGCCAGCAAAATCGAGAGCTATCTGGGGGTTGATTTTTAGAAGTTAGAGGGTACCAGTTTCAAACCCGTCAAGCCCGTCGCGCCTGCCTCGGTCGCTACGCAAATCATAGCGATGTCTGGCCTGGTCAGCCTGCTCTTGCCCCCACGCCTGCCAGCCGGTGGCCGCCCCTGAGACGTTTTGGGCCACGATGCAGTCCACCGGGCACACCGGCACACAGCGCATGCACCCCGTACACAGCGGCTCGATCACCGTGTGCATCCATTTTGCAGCCCCCACGATGGCATCGACGGGACAAGCTTTTTGGCACAGGGCGCAGCCGATGCACCAGGTTTCATCCACAAACACCACGCTGCGCGGGCCAAGCTGTCCACAGTCATCCGCGATGGGCACAACGGGACGATCGGTCAAGGCGGCTAATCGCTCCAGGCCCTCTGTGCCGCCCGGCGCACAGCGGTTGATGTCCGCCCAGCCCTGACCCACCGCCCGGGCGTAGCCTGCGCAATCATCAAAACCACAGCGACCGCACTGCGTTTGCGGCAGGGCCGCCAAGATGCGCAGAATGATCGGGGTGTTCTGCTCAAGTTCCGACATAGCGACCCATGATTAATAATATTTTTAACATCATGGCATGGGTTCAGTTGAATGGGATTGGGTTATGCTGTCATGCAAATCATAAAGAGTTCTTTCCAAGAGAAGCTCTTTTCAAGAATTTCGAGTGCAAATGACGGAACTTTGATTGAAGTGAAATAATTCCGGTTGAAGTTATGTATCACCCAAAATACATCCAGTGTTCTTTGAAGTCCATTCTCGTGTTCCGCATAGGTGTTTGTACCTCGCAAAAGGCTAAATTCTGACGGCACAGATCGCTATTGAAAGCTTCGCAGTGATTGGCATGGATATCTTTGTTGATAATATCCAGAACGGTTTACGGATGTTTTGCGAGCGGTGCTGGGTATTTTAGGGCGTTTAGGACGTTTAGGACGTTTAGGACGTTTAAGACCTCTTTGATGATGAAGTTCCAAAAGGAACCGGCTCGCCCTGTACATGGGTTCGTGGCAAGTTGTTCATAATAACGCTTGTTTTGCTTCATCGACCGTCTTCTAGGAATCTACAGGACTTGTTTAGTAGGTTGTTGATTTATAACGATAATCCGAAATTCACGCAATTGTGAATTTCGTTAATAATCAATTGGTTACACGTTCAAGTCCGATAGCCTGCCAGAGCTGATTTCCTCAAATCCCATTCAATTGAACCCGTGCCGAACCCAACTCCCCCCGTAACAACAACCCCCTCATCGCTTGAGCTGGTCTGTCCGGCTGGCAGTTTGCCAGCCCTTAAAGCTGCTGTGGACAACGGTGCTGACTGCGTCTATGTGGGGTTTCGCGATGCGACCAATGCACGCAATTTTGTAGGGCTTAACTTTGACCTGGCCGCACTGAACACCGGCATACGCTACGCCCACGACAGGGGGCGCAGGGTGTTTGTGGCACTCAATACTTACCCCCAAGCCGCTGCACCGCAGGCCGGGTGCGCTGCGGTGGACCGTGCAGCCGATATCGGGGCTGATGCGATTATTTTGGCTGACCTAGGCTTGTTGGACTATGCCGCACAGCATCACCCGCAGATGAACCGGCATTTGTCGGTTCAGGGGTCGGCATCCAACTATGAAGCGCTTGATTTCTATTACCAAAACTTTGGCATCGTGCGGGCCGTGCTGCCACGGGTGTTGTCGCTGGCCCAGGTGGCGCAACTGCTGGACAAAACCCCCGTCGCTATTGAAGTGTTTGGTTTTGGCGGCCTGTGTGTGATGGTGGAGGGCCGCTGTGCTTTGTCGTCCTACGTGACGGGGCAATCGCCCAACACCCACGGGGTGTGCTCGCCGCCTAAGGCCGTGCGCTGGACAGAGACCCCGCAGGGGCGAGAGTCCCGTTTGAATGGCGTGTTGATCGACCGCTATGCCGTCGGCCAGAACGCCGGTTACCCCACCTTGTGTAAGGGCCGGTTTGACGTGGGTGACGACAAAAATTATTACGCCATCGAAGAACCCACCAGCCTGAACACCCTGTCTTTATTGCCTGACCTGATGCAGATGGGCGTGTGTGCCATCAAAATTGAAGGCCGCCAGCGCAGTCCGGCGTATGTGGCGCAGGTCACCCGCGTGTGGCGGCAGGCCATCGACAGTTGCCGTGCAGACCCCAGCCGTTACACCGTCAGGCCCGATTGGCAAGCTGATCTGGCCAAGGTGGCCGAGGGCTTGCAAAACACGCTCGGGGCTTACCACCGCCCTTGGAAATAAAGCTGTTATCTGCCAATCGACAAATCTCCCATGCAAATTTCATTAGGCCCTTTGCTTTACTACTGGCCGCGTCAGGTGGTTTTTGACTTTTATGAAGCCGTGGCAGCCAGCCCGGTACACATCGTTTATTTGGGCGAGTCCGTGTGTTCGCGCCGCCATGAAATTCGCCTGTCCGACTGGCTGGACATTGGCCGGATGCTGCAAAGTGCCGGCAAAGACGTGTTGCTGTCCACGCAGGTATTGGTTGAGTCTGGTGCTGATGTGACGGTTTTGCACAAGATCGCCGCCAACGGGCAGTGGATGGTTGAGGCCAACGATATGGGCGCGGTGCATTGCTTGGTAACAAGCCATACCCCTTTTGTGGCGGGGCCGCACCTCAATATTTACAACCTGCCCACGCTGCAATGGCTGGCCCAGCGGGGGGGCAGGCGTTGGGTGGTGCCTGTTGAAATGGCGCAAACCGACCTGGCTTTGGTACTGGACGGCGCACCGGCAGGCCTGCAAACCGAGGTGTTGGTTTATGGCCGGATGCCGCTGGCGTTCTCGGCGCGGTGCTTTACGGCGCGTCACCACAACGTACACAAGGACGAATGCGAGTTCAAATGCATCGATGACCCCGACGGCCTGGTGATGCGCACCCGAGAAGGCGAGGATTTTTTGGTGATCAACGGCATTCAAACCCAATCTGCCCGCGTTTGTCAACTGCTGCCAGAGCTGCCCGTCATGCAGGCGATGGGCATCAACGTGTTGAGGATCAGCCCGCAGTCCCAGCACACCGATCGCATCATCAGTGTGTTTCACCGTGCGATGAACAAGCAGGTGGCGCTGAGTGACGCACTTGCCGAGCTAACCCCTCTGATGCCCGGGCTGCCCTGCAATGGCTACTGGCACGGCAAGCCGGGGCTGGAAACCATCCAAATAACGGGCCGGTAAAGAGATGTAAACCCTTGCACAGCGGGGTCAACTGCCCTTTCGACGGGCGCGTTTTAGGGTGAGCGACATGATCAATCTCTCTTGTTTGACTGGAAAAATGATGAAACACACATGCTTGTTATCCGCAGCCCTGCTGACTGGCACCCTGGCCATTGCCCAAGATGTTGGGCGCGTCATCTCGTCCACCCCCATCGTGCAGCAATTTGCCGTCCCCAGAAAAGTCTGTACCACGCAACAAGTGGCTGTGCAGCCTCCTAAGTCTGGGGCTGGTGCCCTGCTGGGTGCCATTGCGGGAGGAGCCATGGGCAATGCGGTGGGTGACGGAGGCGGCAGGGCTGCTGCCACGATGATCGGCATCATGGGCGGTGCCATCATCGGCGACGGGGTTGAGGGTGCTCCTACAGCGCAGCTTCAAAATGTAGAGCATTGCCAGGTTCAAAATTTTTATGAAAACCGCACGACAGCGTACAACGTGGTGTACGAATACGCCGGCAAGCAATATACCGTGCAAATGCCCCAAGACCCCGGCCCCACCCTGCCATTGCAGGTCGCCCCGATGGGGGCGCTGCATTCTGCTGCTGCGCCCATTGCACCTGTTGCCACGGTGACCGAGCTTCAACCGGTCTATGTACAGCCTGGTGTGGTGGTGGTTGATCAGCGCCGGTTGTCAGACCATCGCAACTATTTGCCCCCCGTTCGCATGGACTTTGTATGGCAGTACCCTTATGGCGGCCACAGACCGCATGGTGGCCGAGGCGGCGATTGGCGTTGATGCCACCATGGCAAGGCCCGCAGAATGAAATGCGGCCCAATGGCTGACTCTCTTGTGCCAATACGTGCATCCCGCAAGGACGACGCATCAAACGCATGGTGTCGCGCCAAAGACCTTTTTGAATACCAACTTCGCTCAGGGTCAACAGTGGGCGTGATCAGAAAGTATGGACGCTTGGGCAAAACATTGGCATGCACCAATCAGTGCCAAATGGAGGCTTTCGGCATCGTCCTGACAGACCAAACTACCTGCCTTGAGTCGTAGAATGAATTTTTTTTGGAGATTTACGATGCAACTTTTTCGTCTTTTTTTCGCGTTTTATTTGGCAGTCTTGATGGGTGTTGGTGTCTTTGCGCAAGAGCGTGGCACCAAAGATGAGGCCAAGGTTATGGTTGAGTCTGCGCTGGTACACATCAAAAAAGTGGGTAAAGACCAAGCGTTCAAGGATTTCTCAACGGACAAGGCCACTTGGACAAAAAAAGACCTTTACGTATTTGTACAGGATTTTTCAGGCAAAGTGCTGGCCCATGGCACCAACGAAAAGTTGATTGGCAAGAACATGATAGACATGAAAGACCAAAATGGCAAAGCGTTTGCTCGTGAGTTTTCCAATGTTGGAGCCAGCAAAGGTGAGGGCTGGGTGGACTACGACTGGGCGCATCCTGTCACCAAAAAAGTGGAAGGCAAGTCCAGTTTTGTCAAGCGCATTGCTGGATTTGACGGCGTTGTCGTCGTCGGTGTTTACCGTTAGAACGCAGATTTTGTTGACGCGTGTGACATGAAGTCAATTTTTGACCGCTTGTCGTTGATGTCCAAGGTGGCCTTGGCACCCGCAGTGGTTTTGATGTGCATGCTGGTGGTTGCTCTGCACGGTTTATGGACATCCCGTCAAACATCCGGTACGCTGGAACTGTTAACTCGGCACAGCATGGTCAACGTGATTCTGGCAGCACAAGCACAAGAACGTGTTGTCGCTACCAACGCCATGGTGATGCAGAGTATTGCCTCAGCCGGTGCTGGCCTGAAGCCTGAAATCATCAAAGCCTTGGATATGAAAATTGGCAGTGAACTCAAGGAAAGCCAACAGTGCATTGATCGTTTGCGTCATGCACTTGCAGCTTACCCTGAAGCCACCCTTCGAATGCAGGAACTCGATGATGCATTTAAAAAATACACAAAGTCTGCACTGGATGTTCTGGACATGAAAGACATCGAAATCAGCACGGCTGCGGTGATGATGAGTGTGACCGAATCCGCTTACTTGCGAACTCGTCAATTGCTTGCTGAGCAATTTAACCGTGAAGTGCAGTCAGCCAACGCCGCTGGTGATCGCACCGCCGGTAGTCTGTCTTTGAGCAATCAAACCTCTGCGGCTTTGACGCTGGCCGCTTTGGTGATTGGCATGCTACTCACCGGGTTTATTGCCAAACAGATCGTCGCGCCGTTGCAGTGCGCCGTCAGCATTGCCCGTGACGTGGCCAACGGGAATTTACGTTTGCGCGACATGACAGTGGGCACTGATGAGGCGGGACAAGTGTTGCACGCATTGGGTGAAGTCACACAACGACTGAATGCCATGATCGCCAACATTCGCAGTGGTGCCGATCTCATCGACACGGCCGCCAGCGAAATATCAATGGGTAACAACGATTTGGCTGTTCGTACAGAGCAAACCGCATCGGCCTTGCAAACCACATCGTCATCAGTATCTGAGTTATCCAACGCCATCAAGCACAGTGCCGGAACCGCCACACAAGCCAGTCAGCTTGCCTGCGAGGCGGCCCGTGTGGCAAAACAAGGTGGCGCTGATGTGGATGAGGTTGTCAACACCATGAATGCGATCAGTGTTCAAGCCAAGCGAATCAGTGAAATTATTGGCACGATCGATGGCATTGCTTTTCAAACCAACATTTTGGCGCTCAATGCAGCCGTCGAAGCTGCCAGGGCAGGCGAACAGGGACGTGGCTTTGCCGTGGTGGCCAGTGAAGTGCGTAGCCTGGCGCAGCGCAGCAGCGAGGCTGCCAAAGAAATTCGCAGCTTGATCAGTGCATCGGTTGAGCAGGCGGCTATAGGCACCGACAAGGTTCATGCCGCTGGCAAAACCATGCGTGACATTGTCACATCCATCGAACAGGTCAACACCATGGTGGCCGAAATTTCAAAAGCGGCCATCGCGCAGTCCAGCGCCATTCACGGCGTGAATACCACGCTGTCCGACATGGACACCAAGACTCAGCAAAATGCGGCTTTGGTCGAACAAAGCGCAGCAGCAGCGGAATCACTGAAGGTGCAGGCAACAGGCTTGGTTCGATCTATTTCGGCATTTCGGGTGAATTAACCCTGGCGTGGGCACTGTGGTCGCTTTGTCGCCATCGTTATAGATTTCGGAAATGCGACATTTTCATGGTTGTAAACATCTTAACTTTTTGATTGATAACGGTTCAATTTATGACATAAACCTGAATCGTTACGGCACAGTAACTGGTACATGGCATCGGCCCAAGTCATGAATTTATGAAAAAATTACTGCACGATTTGGCGAATTTGAGTGGATTGCGTGATCGCCGCGAGTTGGACTTTGCGCTGGTCAAAATGCTGGTTCATTCCAGTCAGTGGCGTGTCAGTTCAACGCGTCTGATGCGTGCAGTTGGCCCCGCAGACGACCAACGCTGGTTGACACTGGCCCATCTGGACACGCTACAGCCATCTCCCGATCAGGATCAATTCTGGTTTGATGGCAGCCCGCTTCCTAAATTGTCTGATTTCAAAAATCGCGAGGCGGCCATCGTGACTGAGGCGATGGTTCGCTTTGGCGGCGGCCCAGTCACCACCATCTTTCCAATTGACACCCAAAGCTCAGTTTGCAGTCTGCTTGAAATCGAATCAGAGCATGCGCTCTCAACCGATGCAGAATCACTGATTGACAGCATCCTGCGTCTTTACGAAAACCTGCAAGGAATGCTCGACTACGGTGAAAAAGACACGCTGACCGAATTGCACAATCGCAAGACGTTTGACAGGGCTTTTCTCAGGGCCGCCATGGAACAGCAAAAGCAAGGCGACGCTGAGCACCCGGATCGACGCATACCCCATGAAGGTGCTGGCTACTGGCTGGCTGTTCTTGACATTGACCACTTCAAACGCGTCAATGACAACTTTGGACACCTGATTGGCGACGAGGTGCTGCTGCTGCTGGCGCGCCAAATGCGCACCAATTTTCGTTTGCATGACCAGCTTTACCGGTTTGGTGGCGAGGAGTTTGTGGTGCTGATGCGCTGTGTGGATCATCTGGATGCGTTGAGCGCACTGGAGCGGTTTCGCCAAAAAATCGAAGAGTACGCTTTTCCCCAGGTTGGCAACATCACGGTGAGCATTGGATTTGCCGCATTGAAAAGCGACGACACCCCCAGTGGCGCATTTGACCGTGCTGACCGTGCCGTCTATTTCGCCAAGGCCCATGGCCGCAACCAAGTCTGTAGCTACTCAGCGTTGGTACGGTCAGGCGATTTAATTGAAACCATTGATGGCGCGCAGGATGTTGATTTTTTTTAAGGAGCAGACATTGCGTTCTGATCTGCATCCCGACCTTGGCACGCAAGCCCCCCCTGGGTCAGAATAGTTGTTGCTTCCACAAACATCGGATAAGGGCAAGCAAAATACGGTCATTCAATCACGAACGCACCGGCTTGTGTTGCACTTTGCCCAGGCGACAGGGCATCCATTCCAAAGCTCAGTCAGCCAGGCACACCCTGTTACGCCCACTTGACTTGGCTGCATACAGCGCTATGTCAACCCGCTTGAACCAGTCATTGAGCAACTCATCAGGCTTGCACTCGGCGGCACCCAGACTGGCCGTCACGGTACGAACCTCTGAAAACGGGTGCGCAGCGATCAGTGCGCGGAGCTTTTCAGCCAGTTGCTGGGCTTCAGGCATGCCACATTGCGGCATCAGCACCACAAACTCTTCCCCACCCCAACGCGCCAAAACGTCCCCCTGTCTGATGGCAGACGAAACCAATTGGGTGATTTCGATCAGAACACTGTCACCGGTGGGGTGGCCGTAGTTGTCGTTGATCGACTTGAAGTGATCAATGTCAAATATCAGCATCGACAAGCTTGTCCGGTAGCGTTGCACCCGCGCTCTTTCGGTATCGGCTATCTTGACAAAATGTCGTCGGTTGTAAATACCCGTCAGCGGGTCGGTGATGGCGATCTTGGACAACTCTTCATTGATGCTTTGTAAGGCCTGTTTCGCAGTCAAGGCTTCGTCATGCGCCTGTTGCAACACGCTCATCAGTCGTTTGTGCTCTGTGATGTCACGCGAAAGGCAGACATAGCGCTGGTCTTGCGCATCGCAACCCGGCTTGGCGGAGAACGACAGCTCAAACCAACGCGTGCCTTGTGCCAACTCCAGCGCATAAGTGGTGCGACTGAACTGGCCATTGAGTGTGGCTTCCCTGATGGCATCGATCGCACGCTGCGCGGCTTGCCTTGGCAAAAAATCAAAGAGATTTTTGCCCAGAATGGCCTGTGGCGGGGCAGCCTGAAGGTCGCTGCGTGGCGACCGGTAGTCATGAATCACGCCATTGAGGCTCACTTCAAACAGCAGATCAGGCAAGCCGTTGATGATGCCTTGCAGCTTGTTCTGCGCCGCGCTCAGATTTGCTTCTGCCTGCTGACGTTGCTTGACTTCCGTCCGGGCCAGCGTCAGTGCTCTTTGCGTCCCTTGGTTGATGTAGTAAGTCAGACCACCGGTAAACGCGAACAAGGCGGTGTACGTCACCCAATCCGACACACTGGTACCGGGCACATAGGGAGGTGTCGCCAGCCAACCGGCATTTTTGGCCACGATCAGCCCCAAGATGGCCAGCGAAGCAGCCACTGTGCCCAACACAATGCCGATCAGATCAAACAGCACCCCTGCCATCAGCACCCAGAAAACAAAGATGGCCGCTGTGGGGTCGGCAATGCCTCCCAGACTGGCGGTCGCCAACGTGATGAAAACCAGCCCAAAAAGAATGACCCCCAGACGCGCCAGAGTGACTCTGCCACAACGCAGCGAGATCAAAAATTGCGCATTCACCATGCATGCCAACATGTCTATGAGCAGCGTCGCAGGCAGCATGGTGTCATCCAGAACGCTGCTTACCATGACAACACAGGTAAACACAATACAGCTCCACCCGATCATGTGGACCAGTCCGGCTTGGCGCGTTTCTTCGTCGTCGCCCTCAAATACAGGGGATGCCAGCCACGACGGCAACTGACACAGGAGGCCCTTGCGCCCAAAATTTAGCTTCATACTTGAATCCTTGTGTTTGATGTCATCTCTGTCTCACTTACCATGTTCGGATCAAGATGTCTGAAATTAGGCAGCCAGACACACCCTGTTACGCCCACTTGACTTGGCTGCATACAGCGCTATGTCAACCCGCTTGAACCAATCATCGAGCAACTCATGAGGCAAAAGTTCGGCTGCACCCAGACTGACCGTCACGGTACAAACCTCTGAAAACGAATGCTCTGCGATCAGTGCGCGAAGTTTTTCAGCCAATTTCAGGGCCTCTGGCGCGCCACACAGCGGCATCAGAACCACAAACTCTTCCCCACCCCAACGCGCCAAAACGTCGCCCTGTCTGATGGCAGACGAAACCAATTGGGTGATTTCGATAAGAACATGGTCACCGGTTGGGTGGCCGTGGTTGTCGTTGATCGACTTGAAGTGATCAATGTCAAATATCAGCATCGACACAGTTGTCAGGTAGCGCAGCACCCGTGCTCTTTCGGTTTCAGCCACCATAACGAAATGGCGTCGGTTGTAAGCGCCGGTCAGCGAATCGGTGATGGCGATCCGGGACAACTCTTCATTGACGCTTTGTAAGGCAAGTTTTGCGGCCTGCGCATCGTCATGCGCCTGCTGCAATGCACTCACCAGTCGTTTGTGCTCTGTGATGTCACGAGAAAGACAAATGAAGCGCTGATCTTGCAAGTCGCAACCCGGCTTGACAGAGACCGACAGTTCAAACCAACGCGTGCCGTGAGGCTGCTCCAGCGCATAAGTAGCGCGACTGGATTGGCCATTGCACGCAGCTTCGTGGATGGCACCGATCGCCCGTTGGGCGGCATCCCTGGGCAAGAATTCAGAGAGCGCTTTGACCAGAAAGGCCTGGGGCGGGGCTGCCTGAGGGTCGGTGCGCGGCGGCCGATAGTCGTGTATCACCCCGTCTGTGCTCACTTCAAACAGCAGATCAGGCAAGCCGTTGATGATGCCTTGCAGCTTGTTTTGCGCCGCGTTCATCAGGGTTTCTGCCTGTTGGCGTTGCTTGACTTCTGTCTGGGCCAGCACCAGTGCGCTTTTGGTTGCATGATTGATGTAATAAGTCAGACCACTGGTAAAGGCGAACAATGCGGCGTAAGTCACCCAATCCGACACACTGATGCCGATGACCGGCGTGACCAGCCAACCGGCATTTTGGGCCACCATCAGCCCCCAAATGGCCAGCGATGCACCGACCGTTCCCAGCACAATGCCGCGCAGATCAAACAGCACGCCCGTCATCAGCACCCAAAAGGTAAAGATGGCCGCCGAAGGTGTGCAAATGCCTCCCAGACTGGCGGTCACCGCAGTGATGTAAATCAACCCAAAAAGCACCAGCCCCAGGCGCGCCCAGGTTACCTTGCCAAGGCGCAGCCAAAGCAGAAATTGAATCATCAAGATGCACGCAACCAGGTCAATGATCAGGGTGACAAAAGGCATCGTGCCATCCAGAATGCCGCTCACCATGACAGCACAGGCAAAGGCAAGACTGCTCCACCCGACCACGTGGACCAGGCCAGCCTGGCGCGTTTTCTCCTCGCAGCCCTCAAAGACGGGGGGTATCAGCCACGGTGGCAACGGACACAGGAGGCCCTTGCGCCCAAAATTTAACTTCATGCCAGTCGCTCAACGTCCATGGGGTGACTTTCTCCAGACGGTAACCACAAAGTCACCGTCGTACCAACGCCATGCTCGCTACTCAGTTCCACAGTGCCCCCATGACATTCGACGATTTCATGCACGATGCTCATGCCCAGTCCGGTTCCCGGAATTTGGCCTGATGCGTCGGCACGGTAAAAGCGTTCAAACACACGCTTTTGCTGCTCTGGTGTCATGCCAATGCCTTGGTCGATGACGCGGATGCCCACCCTTGAAGGCCCAGCCCCCGTTGTGGGTGATTCAAGCAGCTCAATGTGGACATCACCCCCTGCTGGCGAGTATTTGTAGGCATTGGACAGAATATTCAGAACCGCTTGTTGTGCCTTTTTGTGATCGACCACGACAGTCAGCGGCGTACCCGAGGTGATCAGGATGGGCGCTGATCGCCCTTTGGGCAGTTTGAAATCACTCACCACGTCATTGACAAGGTCTTGAACCGAGACGTTTTCAAATACAAAATCTTTGCCACGGCGTGCTTCAATGCGCGCCAAATCCAGCAGTTCGTTGAGGATGGATGCCATCAGACCGGACTGCCGGTAAATAATGCCCAGGATTTCTTTGGTGCCCAAATCATCCATATCCTGTGTCATCAGCACTTCAGAAAAACCAAAGATGCTGACCATGGGCGTACGCAACTCGTGCGCCGCAGTGGTCAAAAACTCACTCTTCATCCTTTCCACCTCCGTCTCATGGGTGATGTCACGCAAATACAAAATGCGTGACACACTGGAAGAAGGACTGTAGATGCCCACCATCTGCAACACCGTGGGGCGGGGCATCTTTAACTCAAGGGTTTGCGGTTTTAAGGGCATTCCAAATCCCTGAAAGCAAGAAGCAATGCCACCAAACACTGCTTTGGATTCGCATCGTTTTCTGAGTTCAGTGTCCAAAACGGCCTCTTCAAAGCCCACAACATCGTGTGTTTCTATGCCTGTCATCGCAAGAAACGCAGGGTTGACAAACTTGACTTTGGCCTCTGACGACAAAGCAACAAAGCCATCCGGGCTTAAGGTAAACAGTGCATTAAGCTGTGCATTTTGGTCTTCAAGAGCCTTGCCTGTCACTTGCAACTGCGCGGTCTGCTCGCGCACTTTTCGCTGAACGACAGCGGTTTTTCCGGTGGCCACCAGCAACAACATTTGCAGCAGAACCGCCAGCGCCAAACCACCAGCCCCCACCATCATCGTAGCCCAATGGCTGCGTTGCGCCAAAAACTGTGCCGTTGGAAAAACGCTTAAGCGCCACGGCCTGTCGGCCATGATGAGTTCTTTTTGCCAAAGCTCATCATTTTTTTGTGGGCTGGCTGTGACGTTTGAGCTGTAAAGAAGCGATTGCCCTGGCGGTGCCTGCGCGTCTTCGACGCGAAAAACCAATTCGGGATTCGTTGCGCCCTGGGTCGCAATTTCCACCATTTGATCGACCTTGAAAACACCCACGGCAAAACCCATTAGCGCGTTCTCGCCTGTGTCAGCGTCTTGCTTTCTGTCATAAGCCGGATGCAACAGCAACACGCCAACACGCTTTTTATTTTCCTGAACCAATTGCAGTGGTGCTGTGACGGCGGGTGATCCGGACAATTTGGCACGCTCAATAGCGTTATGGCGCACAGGTTCAGAGTTGATGTCGTATCCAATGGCCGGTCGATTGCCCTCCAGCGGCGCTATCAGTCCAACCGCAACATAGTTGGGTCGATCTGCGGCGCGAATCAAGTGACGCTGGTTGTCGCGTTCCTTGATCTCAAAAGCACTGACTTCGGCCCTTTGAGCCATGTCGCGCTCAAATGCTGAACGATTGGATGCCAGCACATAGGGGTTGATGCTCAGGGCAAAGATGTCAGGGTTGTCCTTGAGCGTGATGCGGGTGAAATACTCAAATTGCGAAAAGTTCATGTCGGGTGTGACTTCAAACAGTCGATGCAACGACGCAAGTGCCTCTTGATGCGCGATCACGCGTTGGTTTAGACGTTCGGCCAATTTTTCACCATAGTGGCCAATGTCCAACTTTTCTTGTGAGCGTTCCCACTTTGCAGACACAGCAAAAGCAACGCCCACCAACCCCAAAGCCACCAACATGGGCAACATCAACGTCAACAAGCGACCACGCCACAGCGGCTGCCGGTGGTAAAAAAAGGCCAGACTGAGCGGCAGGACGACCATCACGCCCATCATGTCGCCAAACCACCAGTTCCACCAGGCATACAGACACGCTGATCCAGGAACCAACTGTGCCCAATAAAGCAGTGGCACGGCAATGCTGGAGGCGATCAAGCAGGCCAGTGGGCCGGCAAGCGCAAGGCAGAGAATAATGGTGTGCTCTTCTTCCAGTGTTTGCCAAGCGTCTTTGACACCGTGCACCACCCACCCGCGCGCCACCAGCGCTTGTAGTGTGCAAGCTGAAGCGACACCGATGCCCACTGCCGCGCTGCGCCAACCCAGATTGCTATGCAACCAGGCAATGTGCAGGTTAAGTGCCAAGGAGCCAAACCAAATGGCAGGCCAGAAGCGCTTGCCAGCCCACAGCAAAAAGGCAACAGCAAAGCCCGCTGCCGGAAAGATGGGGCTGGCGTAGCCAGGATCGATGGCAAAGTTGATGCCCAGGATGCCCAGCGCCAGATAGACCATGGCGGCCATACAAACCATCGTTACAAAACCTTTTGGACCGACGGCGGCCGCTGCTTGAATAGGATTCATATCGTGGACTCGGGTGAATAGTGCAGTGAACAATTCAAGTGCTGCGATATACGCTCTTGCACTTGGTTAAACGTGTACGAAAGGTCTGCGGTCTGCGCAAAAGACACTGAGCTTTCTCTGGCCAAAGCAGCAGTTTCAATGTTTTGACACAGATCGCCCAGCGCAAAAGCACCCACAGTACGTGCGGCAGATTTGAGGTTGTGCGCCAGCATGGCCAGGCGTTGAAGTTCGCCGGCCTGTGCTGCGTCGTTGAGTTCTTTGACCTGGGCCTGGGCGTTCTTCAAAAATTTTTGCAAGAGACGTGTACGCAAGTCGGGGTTGTCGCCGACCAGTTCACCGATGGCGTTGGCATCCCAGATGAACAGATCGGGTGGGGGCAACGGACTCTCCTCTTTGGGGTCTGTTGCAGGCACCAAAACCGGTGCAGAAGCCTCATCTGATGAAGCCTCATCTGAAGCCTCCAACGGCAACCATTTGGCCAGCATCAGCCCCAATTCGGCCATGCGCAGAGGTTTGCTCAAATAGTCATCCATGCCACTGTCCAGACAACGCTGGGCCTCACCCTGCATGGCATTGGCGGTCACAGCGATGATGGGTGTGCGGCGATCTGAACCCTCTTCATAGCGAATCAAAGTGGTCAACTCAAAGCCATCCATCACAGGCATATGGCAATCGGTCAGCAGCAAGGCATAGCGACCCGTTCGCCATTTCTCAAGCGCTGTCACGCCGTCTTTGGCCACTTCAACGGCGTAACCCAGCAAGCGCAATTGCTCGGACATCACATCGCGGTTGGTTTCATTGTCTTCGGCCAGCAAAATCAATTGGCCGGCAGCCACAGCTTGCTCGACACTGGGAGCAGGTTTTCTAAGGACAGGGCGCTTCTCAACGACAGCCGTACGCTTCTGGCCCGATGGGGAGCCTAGCAATGGCAGCTCCACCGTAAATTCGGACCCAAGAAACATCTTGCTTTGCACCTTGATCTGGCCACCCATCAGTTTGACCAGTTCCATGCTGATGGACAGTCCCAGACCCGTGCCGCCGTATTTGCGTGAAGTGCTGGTATCTGCTTGGGTGAAGGGCTGAAACAAGCGCTGAAGCACATCGTCGCTCATGCCTTCGCCGTTGTCGATCACGCGCAGATGAATACCCGGGTGCTCATTGGTCAGTGTGCAGGGTTCGATGCGCAAAGCCACCTGCCCAGGACGGTCTGCCTGGTTGCGGGTGAACTTGATGGCGTTTCCGACCAAGTTAAGCAACACCTGGCCCAAGCGTGTGGGGTCGGCAAAAATCCATGGTGGCAGAGCCGGATCAATCCACAGGGACAAATCGATCGACCTGGCTTTGGCAGCTCCCGTCATCAGTTGCACCGCATCCTGAGCAACATCTTGCAAAGACGTGGCAACATAATCAACGCTCAGTTTGCCGGCTTCAATTTTGGAATAGTCCAGAATGTCATTGATGATGCCCAGCAAGGCCAGTGAGGACTGGTGGATGGTGTTCAGCATGCGCTGCTGTTCAGGGTTGAGATCGGTGTGTTGCATCAGATCAACCATGCCTATCACCCCGTTCATGGGGGTGCGAATTTCATGGCTCATATTGGCCAGAAACTCAGACTTGGAACGGTTGGCAGCCTGTACTGTACGCTCTGCAATTTTTAAGGCTGTCACGTCGCGTACGGCGGCCAACACGCCAAGCTCATGACCTTGCTCGTCACGAAAGACGCTGGCGTTGAATAACACCTCGATGATCCGTCCTGAGACATGGCGAATGGCCAACTGGAAACCGCTCACTGCGCCTTCAGAAAACGCCCGTCTGTACCCGACACGCGCTTGCACTGGCTCCGTGAAATGGTCGGCAAATTCGCTGCCAATCATCTGCTGGCGGCCTAAACCGGTGGCGTTTTCAGTGGAGGCGTTGACATCAATAATTTTGCCTTGTTTGCTGATGGTGACCAGAGGGTCCAAGCTGGCATCCAACAAGCTGCGAACGTAATGCTCTGTATGCACAGACGACTCAGCTTGCTTGTGTGCCGTGATGTTGCTCATGATCAAGTGCAGGGTGGTCCCATGTCGCACCGGCATGATGCGGACAACTTCTAACCGTGCCCAGAACGGGGTACGGTCACTCTTGTACATGCGCAACTCACAGGACTCTGTCTCATCAGTGGGCAAGAACCGCTGGCGCATGCAGTAATAAATGTCCTGGTCGTCAAAGTCAATGAAGGGTGTCAGCGCTTGACCTCTCAATTGCTTTTGGGGGGTATCCAACAGCGTCGCTGCGGCCGGGTTGGCTTCCAAAATCAGCCAGTTTTCATCGAGTGTGCAATAGCCCACCGGAAACAGGTGGTACAGATCGGCGTAACGATCTCTGGAGGCTTCCAGATCTTCGGTGACGCTGAGAAGCTCCTCGTTTTGCAGCTCCAGTTCGATCTGGTGTACCTGCAATTCATGCACCAAACGCTGCGTGTCTTGGTACGACATCTTGTCGGACAGCGCCGACAGACGTGCCGAACCCTCACGGCCACAACGCGTCTCGGCAAGTTTGCGCAGCGCAGCCAGCGACTCATCACCTGCCCGTTGCCGTTCATCTTGATCATCCATAAGACATCTCCATGCGTGCCATATTAACGTGAAACGCCGTTCGTAGTGAGCTTGTCGAGCCACCTTCGCTTAATTCTGACGCAGTGCGGCAGCCAATAGCTTGTCGGACTGCATGATATGTGTGACCAACCAATCTTGCAAAAATTTTGATATTTTGATCGTCAGCATACTTTTACCGCTCGTGAAACTTGATTGCAATTGCGCAACATCGGCTATCAGCTTATCATGCTCCAGTTTGTGCATAAGATACTTTGGATATTTGATACGCTGCATTTCAGCTTCTTCGTGCTTAAAATGCTCTTTGGTGTAGATCACCAGATTATTGAGAACTTTACCGATCACGTCATTACCGCGCCCTTGCTCCATCGCGTTATGAAAATCGTTGACCAGTTTAACCAGCTTTTTATGTTCGGTATCAATGATTTGATTGCCAACTAAAAAATCATCACTCCAAGAAAATGCATCCATACATTATCCTTAATAATAAAAAATACACTTACAATAGGTAACCGTTTAGACACACGTGCCCAATGCAAGCATTCCAGTGGTGGCAAATATCGGTCGTCGTTCTGGTGAGGTCTCCATGGTTCATGCAATTTCTATCTCACTTATCCGCAATACGTCGGTAGCCATTTGCTTAAAGTCGATTTCAAGGCATCCAACACGATGGGCTTGACCAGAAAGTCGTCCATACCCACAGCCAGGCAACGCCGGCGGTCTTCTTCAAATACATCGGCTGTCAAGGCAACAATGGGCAAACGTAACCGGTTGTCGTTGCGTTCTTGCTGGCGTATGTGCTCGGTAGCAACGTAGCCATCCATGACCGGCATTTGCAAATCCATCAAGACAAGGTCTGGACCATCCGCCTGGGCCAGGGTGTCCAGGGCCTGCTGGCCATCGTTAGCAACGATCACGCCAACCCCAAGTTTGGTCAGCAAGGACTTGATCACCTTGCGGTTGATGACATTGTCCTCAACCACCAACACACGCCCAGACCACCGTACAGGTTCTGCCGGGGCGTGGGTTGTCACCCTGCGTTCTGGACCGGTGTACCGCTCATGCGGTGCAACCGGTCTGGCTTGCAGATGAAACCAAAATCTGGAACCTTGGCCCTTTACGCTTTCAACCCCCACGTCACCGCCCATCATGTGGGCCAGATGGCGCACGATGGACAGGCCCAGTCCCGATCCGCCAAATTCACGCGTGATGGAGCTGTCGGTCTGCGAAAACGGCTGAAAAAGCAAATCCATTTTGTCGGGCGGTATGCCAATGCCTGTGTCGCTGACTGAAAACTGTAGCAGGGCTGAATCACCCTCTTGTTCCACCTCCATCCCTTCAACACAAACGCTTCCATCCCGGGTAAATTTAATGGCGTTACCCACAAGGTTAGAAAGCATCTGTCGAATACGGGTCGCGTCGGACAAATAGCAACTGTTTGTCTTGCCACGCCATTGGCATTCAAGTTGCAGCCCCTTGGCACGCGCCGTTCCCATAAACAACCTTTGCGTTTCGCGCAATAGCGAATCGGGTTCAAAAACACGGTTATCAAGCTGAAATTTTCCGGCCTCTATTTTGGACAGGTCCAGAATATCGTTGAGCAGCGCCGACAAGGTTTGTCCGGACGAGAGAATAATTTTGATGTAATCATGACGATCGTTATCTGTCAGGTTAGGCATCAACAAAAGTTGTGCCATTCCCAAAATGCCATTCATGGGGGTGCGAATTTCATGCGACATCATGGCCAAAAATTGGCTTTTGGTGACGTTGGCAGCATCTGCGGCTATCTTGGCCTCTCTCAGCTTGGCCTCTGTGAGTTTCAATGGCGATATATCTGCAAAAGCCCAGATCGTCGCTCCTGGGTCTGAAGGCAAACGCGCACCTGAGACGTTTAACCATTTCAAGGAACCATTTTTGTGATACCACTGGCATTGCGCATTAAACACCCGTCCCGCAGTGATGTCAGCGTAGGCAGCACAACCCAGGGCCTCAAACTCCTCGTCACTCTGATAAAACATCCTGGTGGACGCGCCGAGTAGTTCATGGGTTGTATATCCCATCATTCTGGCCATGGCATCGTTCACCCATTGCACCACACGTTGGGACAAAATGATAAAGCCTACAACCTCGCTTTTCAAAATGGCATCTTGGTCTGCCAGTAATTTGGCCAATTTGTTTTGTGCAAACTTGCGTTCCGTGATGTCTTGTATAAAGCCAAATATTTTGATTGGATTTCCATGACTATCCCGTTCAAGCTTACCCATGGCGTGAATGAACTTGGGGTGCGACCCGTCGGCGGGCTGAATGGCAAACTCACCTTCATATTCATGGCTTTGGTTCAGCAGATCCGTCAAAGACTGGCGAACCGGATCATGTTCAGAAATATCCGCCAAATAGTCATCCAAAGGGTAATCTGCAATATCGTATGGAAAACCAAACTTGCCCGATAAAGTCTCGCGAACCACCTCACGGTGCTGAGGTACACAAGCCAAAAAGTTATCCAAAGGACAATCCAAAAAGCGATCCGCGATGTTGGTTTGAAACCCAAAGGTACGCAGCATTTGGGTCGATGCCCGAAGGCGATCCGTTTTGAAATCATAGACATACGACCCAATGCCACCGATACGCTGCGATGTGGCCATCTGGGCTTCGCTAAGCTGAAGCGCCTGGTACTGTTCCTCAAGGCGATTTTTCGCTTCCTTGTTTTTGTCGCTTTCTCTACGCAGCATCAACTCTGTTTGTTTTCGCTCGGTGATGTTGGACTTCAGACGAACGAGAGCCACTGCGAACGCCAGCAACAAGGGCACGACCAGAAGTCCCATCCACAGCACTTGCTGCTGCCATTCAGCCACATAGTGATCGACAGAAAAAGCAACCTGCACATAGAACGGAAAGCGATCATCCAACCTGGACAAACTGGCAATGCGTCGCACACCATCAATGCTTGACGTGTACGTCAAAGTGCCATGTTTGATGCCCGACTCGATGTGCTTGCGGACAGGATGGTCAGCGGGTATGGGCTGCTCAAAGTCTTTCCCGTTGTAAAACGGAATGCGTGTGACCAATTTAAAGTTATCGCTGCGCCGCAGCGAGATCACACCGTTGTGCTGTTCGACATTCGTGTTGCGAAACATGTCTGAGAATTCATTGACATTAAAAACAGCATGGACAACGCCCAAAAATCGCCCGAATTCATCGCGAATGGATCTCGACTGAACCAGCGAAAATTTGCCGGTGGAACTCAGTACCAGGGGGTCTGAAAAAACGAGGCTGATTTGCGGATGGTCACGCAGCGTCTGAAAATTAGCAGGGTCAGCGATGCCAAACGGCTTTGCAGAAGGGTCTGAGGCCATTTGCAGTGTGCCCTCCGCATCCAACACAAACAGCCCTGCTAATTCTGGAAAGCTGGCCACTATCCGAACCAGGTGCTGTGTTTGCCTGGCAGAAACAGACGCAGATCGGCTGTCAAAGGGTTCTGATTGCACTTCTTGAGCGATGAATTTGAGCATGCCGTCAATATGTAAAAACTCGCTCGACAACCTCGATTCAATCACCCCCACCAGGTTGTATGTCTCGTTCACGGCGGTAGCAAGCGCATGCTGGTAGCTGACATGCAAGAAGTAGCCCACCATGAGCACCAAACACGTCAGGGCCGCCACCACCAGGGTGACAGGTGTCACCATGCGTGAAATGACCCAGCGCATTGGGTGAAGGGCCATGCTCATCGGTTCAATGCAAGCGCGGACAAGATCACGCCAGGCGACTGAATGTCGATCCATGGGTATCTTTGCAATTGCGGTCTCCCTTAGCTTTGGAACGTCGGTAGCCATTTGCACAAAGCCGATTTCAAGGCATCCAACGCGATGGGCTTGGCCAGAAAGCCGTCCATACCCACCGCCAGGCAATGCTGGCGGTCTTCTTCGTACGCGTCGGCTGTCAAGGCAATAATGGGCAAACGTGGCCGATTGTCACTGCGTTCCCACTGGCGTATTTGCTCGGTAGCACCGTAGCCATCCAAGATGGGCATGTGCAAATCCATCAAAACCAGGTCTGGACTGTCCCCTTGGATGAGGGCCTCCACGGCTTGCTGGCCGTCGTGGGCAACGGTCACACAAACCCCCAGCTTTGTCAGCAAGGACTCGATCACCATGCGGTTGACGACATTGTCCTCAACCACCAACACACGCCCCGACAACTGTTCGGGGTTGCTTGCGGCGTTGGCTGACACCCCAGGTTGTGGGCCGCTGTAGGGTTCATTGTGTTCAACCAGCTTGGCTTGCAGACTAAACCAAAATCTGGAACCCTCGCCCGCCACGCTTTCAACGCCCACATCACCGCCCATCATGTGGGCCAGATGGCGCACAATGGACAGGCCTAGCCCCGATCCGCCAAACTCACGCGTGATGGAGCCGTCGGTCTGCGAAAACGGCTTAAAGAGCAAATCCATTTTGTCGGGCGGTATGCCAATGCCTGTGTCGCTGACTGAAAATTGCAGCAGGGCTGACTCTCCGCCTTGTTCCACCGCCATCCCTTCGATACGAACACAACCATCTCGGGTAAATTTGATGGCGTTACCCACGAGGTTCGAAAGCATTTGACGAATACGGATTGCGTCAGACAGGTAGCGACTGTCTGTCTTGCCATGCCACTGGTATGCAAGTTGCAGAGCTTTGGCATGCGCCGTACCCGAAAACAACAATTGCGTTTCACGCAAGAGCGAATCGGGGTCAAAAACAAGGCTATCAAGCTGAAATTTACCGGCCTCAATTTTTGACAGGTCAAGAATATCGTTGAGCAGCGCCAACAAGGTTTGACCCGACGAGAGAATGGTTTTTGCGTACTCATGACGATCGTTGTCTGTTGAGTTGGGCATCAACAAAAGCTGCGCCATGCCCAAAATACCATTCATGGGTGTGCGAATTTCATGCGACATCGTGGCCAGAAATTGGCTTTTGGTGACATTGGCGGCATCGGCGGCAAGCTTGGCCTCTCGCAGATCGGCCTCCGTTTTTCGACGATTTGTCACATCCTGCACAAAGCCCAAAATTTTGACAGGCGTTCCATGACGGTCCCGCTCAAGCTTACCGATGGCGTGGATAACCCTGGGGTTTGACCCATCTGCGGGCTGTATGGAAAACTCACCGTCATACTCATGGCTCTGGTTGATCAGATCTTTCAAAGTTTGGCGAACTGGGTCATGCTCGGGAATATCCGCCAAAAAATCATCCAATGGGTAATCCGCAATGTCGCATGGAAACCCAAACTTGCCAGCCAAAGTCTCGCGAACCCGATCACGTTTGGTAGGTACACAAGCCAAAAAGTCATCCAAAGCATAATCCAAAGGGCCATCTGCCGTGTCAGTTATGTCAGTTGGAAACCCAAAGATGTTCAGCATTTGGGTTGATGCCCAAATGCGGTCCGTGTTGAAGTCATAGACACACGAACCAATGCCGCCGATGCGCTGCGATGTGGCCATCTGTGCTTCGCTGTGTTTCAGCGCTGTAAATTGTTCAGCAAGTAATTTTTTTGCTTTGACGCGATCGGTCACATCGCGATGCGAGCTGAACAATAAGCGATGACCCTCCAGATCGATCGTTTGGATATTGATCTCGACATCGTAAATACTGCCATTCTTGCGGCGGTGACGTGACTGGAACAATGATCGCGTGGGGCTTTGAAAATTGTGACTGAAAGCCGCCATGAGATCATCCTGACCATTAAACCCGCAGTCCCAGTGGGTCACATTCATTCCGATCATCTCGTCACGCGTGTAACCCAGCATGCTGCAAAACGAGTCGCTTACCTCCACAACGTTGGCATTTTCATCCGTGATGGTGATGCCATCGCTGGCGTTGTGCAACAAAGCCTTGTTTTTTTCGCTTTCGCTTTGCAGCATCAACTCAGCCTGTTTTCGCTCGGTGATGTTCATGCCTGTGACGGCGATGTAACACACATCACCCACCCGCACCGGTTGAATGTGAACCATCACTGCGATCTTGCTTTGGCTGGCCATGGGCTGCATGGCCTCAAACGTGGCGCATTCTCCGGTTTGGGCTGCTTGGATACTGTCTTGCAAACGGGAGCGATCTGGTGAGTCCGTCCACCAGGGCGTATCCGGAAAATACCGATTCGTGACTTCGTCGCGTTGGCGACCGATGGCTGCGAGTGCCCTGTCATTGACTTCAAGCATCTGACCGTCGGCATCGAGAACAGCAGCAAAGAAAGCGGACTGTTCGAACAAGGCACCAAACAGGGCCTGACGGTATTCCAATTGTTTGGAAGCCACCTCTGCCCGCCGGTTGCTCTGTGTCAGACGCACAAGAGCCAATGCGAACGCCAGCAACAAAGGCACCACCAAGAGCACCATCCACAGCACTTGCTGCCGCCATGCAGCCAAATAGCGATCGACAGAAAAAGCAACCTGCACATAGAACGGAAAGCGATCATCCAATCGGGACAAACAGGCGACGCGTCGCACACCATCAATGCTGGAGGTGTACGTCAACGTGCCTTGTCTGATACCCGACTCAAGGTGTTTGCGGACAGGATGGTCCGCAGCGATGGATTGATCCATGTCATTCCCGTTGTAGCGTGGAATGCGTGTGACCAACTGATAGTTATCGCTGCGCCGCAGCGAGATCACACCATCACGCTGTCCAATACTGGTGTTGCGAAACATGTCTGAGAATACGTTGATGTGAAAAACAGCATTGACGACACCCAGGAACCGCCCCGCACCATCGCGGATGGGTCTGGACTGCGTCAGCGACCCTTGGCCGGTGGTACGTGATAAAAACGATTCTGAAAAAATAAGGCCGATTTGTGGATGGTCACGCAGCGTTTGAAAATGGGCATGTTCAGCGATGCTAAATGGCTTGACACCGGGATCTGAGGCCATTTGCAGGATGCCCTGTGCATCAAAGACAAACAGCCCTGCCAATTCAGGAGCGCTGGCCACCAGCCTGACCAGGTGCTGTGTCTGCAAGGCAGTCACCGTGGCGGAGGGGCTTGGAAAGGATTCTGATTGCACTTCATGCGTGACAAAGTCAAGTATCCCGTCAACGTGTAAAAATTCACTCGACAACCTCGATTCAATCACCCCCACCAGGTTGTATGTCTCGTTTACGCCGGCAACCAGCGCATTCTGATAACTGACTTGCAAAAAGTAGCCGATCATGAGTAGAAAGCACATCAGGGCCGCCACGATCAAGGTGATAGGCAGCACATCGCGTGAAATTGCTGGGTATTTGGGGTTAAGCGATTGACTCATCGGGTGGCATTCAAGACATGGGGTGGCTGTGTCGCGGGCGGGTACTGGGTGTCACACTTTGGAGCGATCTAAGCAGATCAG
Source organism: uncultured beta proteobacterium (assembly GCA_903822205.1). Taxonomy (GTDB): domain Bacteria; phylum Pseudomonadota; class Gammaproteobacteria; order Burkholderiales; family Burkholderiaceae_C; genus Rhodoferax. The sequence goes on from CAIJOK010000113.1 coordinate 51,791, forward strand.
GTGCGCCTGAATCACCGATTTCAATGGGGCAAAAGTGCCTGAGAGGCCTGCGGTCAGTGCCAAAGACACCGCGCTGTCTTTGGCAGTGGCAACCTCTTCTATTTGCTGGCAAAGATTGCCCAGCACCAAAGCACCGACGCTGCGTGCAGAAGCTTTAAGCATGTGCGCAAGGTCGGCCATGCGTTGTTGGTCGCCCACCTGTGCCGCGTCGCAAAGTGCCTTAACCTGGGTGTCGGCGTTCTTTAAGAATTTGGTCAGCAATTGCCGGTGCATTTCGGGGTCATTGCCCACCAATGTGTTGAGCGTGTTGGCTTTCCAAATGGGCACATCGGTTTCAGGGACTTCACCCTCGCTGTCGCTCTCTGCCATCAGGAATGGAACTTTGTCATCGAACGCCCCTGATGCTTTCAGTGGCAACCATTTGGCCAGCATGCGCCCCAGTTCATCCATGCGCAAAGGCTTGCTCAAATAGTCGTCCATGCCGCTGTCCAGACAGCGCTGGGCCTCGCCTTGCATGGCATTGGCACTGACCGCAATGATGGGCGTGTGGTGATTGGGCCCTTCTTCAAAGCGGATCAGGTCGGTCAGATCAAAGCCGCTCATCAAAGGCATGTTGCAATCGGTCATCAGCAGGGCAAAGCGGCCAGTTCGCCATTGTTCCAGCGCTGTCACGCCATCTTCAACGACCAAAGCGGCATAACCCAACAGACGCAGTTGTGCAGCCATCACATCGCGATTGGTTTCGTTGTCATCGGCAATCAAAATCAGTTGCCCGTTGGCTTCGGCTTGCGCCACGCTGGGTGCAGGTCGTCTGGGCCGCAAACGTCTGTCCGGTACGACAAGCGGCTGGCCCGGGGGAGATTCCAGCAAGGGCAATTCCACTGTAAATTCTGATCCCTCGAACATCTTGCTTTGAACCCGTATCTGGCCACCCATCAGCTTGATCAGTTGGGTGCTGATGGACAGTCCCAGACCGGTGCCGCCGTATTTGCGCGATGTGCTGGCATCGGCCTGCGTAAAGGGTTGGAACAAGCGTTGAACCACTTCCTCTCTCATGCCTTCGCCGTTGTCGATCACACGCAGATGGATGCAGGGGTGACCACCGTCAGGTGTGCAAGCTTCCACCCGTAAAGCCACACGACCTGGGCAGTCGGCTCGGTTGCGTGTGAACTTGATGGCGTTGCCGATCAGGTTGATCAACACCTGGCGCAGCCTGATGGGGTCCGAATAAATCCACTGCGGCAATTCGGGCGCAATCCACATGGATAAATCAATGGACTTGGCTGCCGCCATGCCGGTCATCAGTTGCACCACATCCTGGGCCACTTCGTGCAAGGGCGTGGCGATACGTTCAACAACCAGTTTGCCTGACTCAATTTTGGAGTAATCCAAAATGTCGTTGAGGATGGAGAGCAGGGCCAGTGAGGAATGGTGGACCGTGGCAAGCATGCGCTGCTGTTCGTGGTTCAGTTCGGTTTGCTGCATCAGATCAAGTATGCCAATGACACCGTTCATGGGCGTGCGAATTTCATGGCTCATATTGGCCAAAAACTCGGATTTGGAACGGTTAGCAGCCAGGGCGGCTTTTTCTGCATGCTTGATTTCCGAAATATCCTCAAATGACCACACGCGCCCCACCACGCTGCCGTCCATGATTTGGGGGTGCGACATTCGCCTGAACACCCGACCGTCGGCCAGTAGAAAGGTGTCATCGCTTTTCGCATTGGGGCGGTCACGCATGGCCTGCATACTGGCCAAAAAAGGGTCAGGTTGCTGCACTTGGGTGGCTGCAAAAACCAGCAAGGCGTTACTGTGCGGCGCATCCAGCAGCTCTTGTGGCAGATGCCAAAGTTGGGCCAGGCGCTGGTTGTAGTGGGTGATGCGACCGTCGTTATCCAGTAACAAAATGCCGCTGTGGATGGCCTCAAACGTCGCGGTGATCAATGACAGTGACATCAACAGTGCCTGATGGTCCAGTTTGTTCTGGTGAATATCGCGTGCCATTCCGATCAGCTTAAAAAGGCCGGTGGACGGGTCCTGAATGCGCGATCCATTGGCGCTCAACCACACATAATTGCCGTCCTTGCGGCGAACACGGTACTCCACGTGGCTTAGGCGGGTGTTGGCTTCAAGGATGCGCTGTAGGGAGGTCAAACAATGGGCAACATCGTCAGGGTGAACAAAAACAGCAAAATATTGACCCATGACTTCGCTAACCTCATGCCCCATCAAGCTTGTCCACTGCGGCGAGACATACTCAAAAAAGCCATCTGGCGTGATCGTAAAAAATACATCGTTGAGGTTGTCTATCAGCGTCATGTAGTGCTCACGACTCGTCTGCAACTGGTCTTCTAACTGTTGGCGCTTGGTCACATCTGTCCGAACAGCGATGTACCTGGGCGATGCCCCCTCTTCGTCCGTGGTGGCCAGCACGGTGGTATCGACCCAGAACAGATGGCCGTCTTTGGCGCGGTTGCAGACGGTGGCATGCCAGTCACCGCCTTGGTGGGTGGCATCAAACATGCCCTTAAAAAAACCAGGGGGGTGGTAGCCCGAGTGAACCAGGTGGTGGGTTTGGCCCAGAAACTCTGCCGGTGTGTAGCCGCTGATGTCAGTGAACTTGTCGTTGCCGTACAGGATAACCCCCTTGCTGTCGGTGATGGTCACAATGGCGTGATGGTCCAGCACCCGCTTTTGCTGTTCAAGCTCACTCAGGGCGTGCCGAGCTGCCAAAGCGCTTTGCTCTAACGCCTGGTTTCGTTCCAACAGGGTGATGTCACGACGGCGAACAGCCAAGCCGATGCTCGCGGTCAGCAAGGACAGCACGATGCTCAACGAAACGCCAGCAACAAACACCATTTGGGGTTTTTGTGTCAGGTTGGGCGCACCATAACCCTGCGGCGAGTGAAACGACAAAGTCCAGGTGTGTTCACCAAATACGAGTGACCTGACGCTCTTGAATGGCGATGTACCGTGTACACCCCTCAAACCCTCTGAGCTGAACATCAGGCTGGCCTGGGACGGTGTGTCGCCGTCATAGATGTCCAGACCAAGGCCAGTGGTGTCCTTGGGCAAGGCACGGGCCACAAAGTCGGCCATGCGAAACGGCGCACGCACCCAGCCCCATAACTGGTCACGGCGTTGCGCAGGCGTACCCATCACTGCGCCGTGCCGATAAACCGGCTGGTGAATGACAAAACCTGAAACAGGCCTGCCGGCATCGTCCATCCGTAGCCGTCCTGAAGACATCGTTACCACGGCGTTGTCGCGTGCGCTGGCCATGGCAGCCTGCTCAGTTGGCAGGGTGTAGGGGTCAAAGCCCAGCATCTTGCGATGTTCGGGGGCTGGTGGTTCAAAGTACACGATGGGCGAATAGATTTCGCGCGGTGTATCAGGACGGACAAAGTAGTCAGGCAGGCCCTCACGTCGCATGGCAGCGATGTGGCTGTCCAGGTCTTTGGCGCTCACTTGCTCTACAAACGCCACGCCCACTGGACCCCACTCGCTGGGTGCTGCACTGACAGACGCAAAAAAAGCATGAAACTCTTGGCGTGTCACTTGGTCAGATGCGTCGAAAAGCGCTGCAAACCCCTTTAGCACCGAAGCCCTGGCCGCCAAGTGCTGTGCCATGCTGCTTTGGATGTCGCTTGCATGGTGATCGAATTCTTTTTGCACCCACCGTTTGGCATCCAGTCTGACCTGATGCCACAACACGGCGGTGACGGTCAGCCCGCCCACCAGTACCAGACACGCCAACACGATCGGCCAAAACTGACGAACCCATTTGAGGCCAGGCGACATGTCTGCTGAGGGGTTGGTGGGGTGCATGGAAATGAGGTACCTGCTGGAAGGTAATGATTTATGCTAATTGGCGATGATTGGCGATGATTGGCGATGATTTGTACTATTTTGTGATGATTTTGAACGATCTTAAGCCATCCTCGTCGTAAAAAGACAAAAAATCTTGAGAGGGACTCAGGAAATGCTGGCTTCCCACTTAAAGCGGGACAGAGGTGAAGTCGCATGCCGATTCAGATGAATTCAGATGCCGGTGCTTGTTACTATTCCTTCTATGCAAAAAAACTCCAAGACCGAAGCCATACGACACGCAAGTCACGCACTACTGC
>CAIJOK010000114.1 GCA_903822205.1 uncultured beta proteobacterium
CCGCGAAGGCGGGAATCCAGACCGTCTTGGCATACTGGAAAACCAAAATACACTGGATTCCCGCCTTCGCGGGAATGACGACTGTTGTTTGCATCCACCGGAATGACGGCATTTTGCATGGGGGTCTAAATGGTTACGGTAAAACAGTATGGACAAAACAGTCAGACAGGAAGCTTGTCGAGGGTACACAGACGGCTGACAAACCCGCTGGTGAGTGTTGAAAATCGGTCAGATTCGGCGGCAGATACATAGTCCAGTATAAAACGGTCGGGGTGAATGCCCATCTGGCACAACAGACGCTGTAGCAGCTCAAAGCGGCTGTAGGCGCGAAAATTGCCCTCTTTGTAGTGGCAGTCCCCGAGGTGACACGCCAGCACCATCACGCCGTCGGCCCCTTGTTGAAAGGCCTCCAGGATCAGGGTGGGTTCTACCCGCCCAGAGCACATCACCCGGATGACCGAAAGCTCAGACGGCACAGCCAGTTGGTTAACACCTGCCTTGTCGGCACCGGCATACGAACACCAGTTGCACAAAAAGGCCACCACCTTGAGTGGTCGAGCGCTTGCCTGACCCGTTACAGAGGTGGAAATACTGGATGCAGGATAAGTTTGACAGGTCATGGCAATGCCCCTTTCATGACAACACCCCTTTGAGTTCTGCTCGCAACATGTCGCGTGAAAACCCGCAGCCCGTGATGGCCCCTGACGGACAGGCCGCCACACAGGTTCCGCAGCCGCGACACAAAAGGTCTTCAATCTGCGCCACCTGGGCGCTTTCGTTCCATGAAATGGCCCTGTAGGGACACAGCGGCAAACAGGTTTTGCAACCCGCACACAGGTGCTTTGCCACGACAGCCACTTGCGGACTGACCACCAGATCACGCCCCGCAACCAAGTCTGACAGCGCCAGACCGGCCGCAGCCGTTCCACTGTCAAAAGCCTCACGAAGATCGCCTGGACCACGGCACGAGCCAGCCAGATACATGCCCTTCATGGCCGTGGCACACGCTCCCGTCAGGGCATGAAGCGGTGCCATAAAACCGGCATCGTCGCCTGCCAAATCAAGCACGTTGCAGACAGACTGCGCTCCGGCGCTGGGGATGATCGGTCGCATCAGCACGATCATGTCGGCGGCAATGGCCCTGCCCGTATCGGTCTGCACGATCTGCCGCTTGGCACCTGTGCCCTCTACACGCAGCCCATCCAGACCGCTGTAGCGAACCGTCTGGCTAGCGTCAAGGTGCAGTTGCAAACTGGCCCCTGTGCCGGGCACAACCTGTTCACGAACCAGACGGGTCACATGGATGCCATTGGCTTTGCCTTGGGCCACGTGGGCCAGCTTGATGGCGTTGCGGCAACAGGTTCCTGAGCAGTAGGGGGTGTCACTGGCATCCAGTGAACCTGCGCAATGCACGATGGCCAAAGACTGGGGTGTGCTGCCATCAGACTTGAACAGATACCCGCCGGTTGGCCCATTCATGGCCACCAGGCGCTCAAACGTGCTGGCCGTATGCACGTCAGGCAAACCCGCAAACAGGGGCGGCAGGTCTTGTTTTTCGACGGCACCAGTTGCCACGATGATGGCCCCCACGTGGACATCCATCACGCGTGCTGCTGCATCAAAAGCCAAGGCACCAGCCACTGGACACTGCAAGGTACAGGCATTGCAAAACTGGCCGGACAGCTTGAGACAAGCATCCACGTCGATGTGCGGCAGATTGGGCAGAGCGCCTGCAAACGGTGCATCCACGGCGGCCAACTGCCCGCTGCCGTTCCAGGGGTGCTTGCGACGTTGCGGGCAGGCGGCAGCGCATGCCATGCAGCCGATGCACAGATCAGGGTTGATAAAGCGGGGCGACTGTCGCACCGTCAGATACCAATTGCCAAAACTTCCTTTGACGGCGGTCACCTTGGACAGGGTGAGCAGGGTGATGTGCTCGCTTTCTGGGCCGTGCAAGAGGTCACCCATGACAGGCTCAAGCAGACACGGGCCACATTCCATGTGCGGAAAAAGCGCTTCCAGTCGCACCGGCATACCGCCGATGAACGGTGCTTGTTCGATCAGCGTCACCCGGCGACCGGCACGCGCCAAGGTCAGAGCGGCTTGCATCCCCGCAGGCCCTGCCCCGATCACGGCCACATCGGTGCAAACAGGCACATGACGGTCATGCAGCGCCACCTGCTGCCCCACGCGATAAAGCGCTGCGGACAACAGCCGAGTGGCCTTGTCAGTGGCCTTGTCAGTGGCCATGGCGGGGTCAGCGGTCACCCAAGCCACGTGTTCACGCACATTGACCATCTGCATCAGATAGGGATTGAGACCGGCGCGTACCATCAAATTGCGAAACGTGCCCTCGTGCTCACGTGGTGAGCACGCCGCCACCACCAGACGGTCTGGCCGTGTCGCTAGCAACCACTGGGCCAGTTGATCCTGATGACGGGCACTGCAAGACAGTTCATCCACCTTGAACACGGGGCGAGCAGGATGTATCGCTAGTCGTTCCTTGACGACTGTCCAGTCGATCTTCTCGGCAATCATGCCGCTGCATGTACACAAGACCACGGCGGTCTGGAGGGGCGGGGCGGGTTGGCTCATGCAGACCCCCCATCGTCAAAATGCACATTCCCGTCGATCAGTTGCAACACGGTCTGACACGCCTGTGGCAATGAGGCCGCAACCTGGGGGCTAAGAACCTCCGTAAACAGGCTGACCTCAGCGGCCACGATGGCCACCAGGTGAATGTGCTGGTCATCGGGCAAAGACATGCCCATCGCCCGACCGATGGCAAGTGCCTGCGGCAAGCTGCAATCGTGGCTACACGTGGCGTGGCAACTGTCACCTTCCATTCCGGCGACAAGCACCTCGCCTGGGGTGCGCCTGCCATCCAGCAGGGCATCCACGATGATCGCTTGGCGCGCCCCCGCCAGTTCATCAAGCAGCAGCAGACCACCGGCGTGGGCCTCAACCAGTCGCACCCCCGGCCTGTGGTGCTGTGCCAACAAACGAACAAGCTGGGGGCCTACGCCGTCGTCGCCCAAAAACGGCGACCCCAGCCCCACCACCACACGATCGGCCCCCCACGGCGCAGACAGGGCATTCATCCGCGTGTGACCCTGTCCAACACATCGCCACGGGCGTTGCGCAGCGTAAGCTGCAAAGGGGCCTGGCCCAGCGCGTGGGTGGCGCAAGAACAACAGGGGTCATACAGCCGAAAGGCCATTTCAACCTGGTTCAAGATGCCTTCGTCAAAGACCCCGCCCTTGATCAGCCCCCGTGCGGCTTTCATGATCGACAAGGAGATCGCGGCATTGTTGTTGGTGGTACCAACGACCAGATTGACACGGGTCAAGATACCGTTGTCATCTGTTTCGTAATGGTGCGTCAGGGTACCCCTTGGGGCCTCAACCGACGCAATGCCCACACCGGCGCGGGCCTGTACCACCTGGCGAACGTGGGGGTCGCAAATGTCGGGGTGACGCAGCAGCTCCTGCATCCGCTCAGCAGCGTAGAGCACCTCGATCAGCCTAGCCCAGTGGGTGGCCAGACGGTGATGCACCGGCAGGTTGCGGCCATTGGAGGCCTTGCCCCGTGCATCAAACGTGTCATAAAAACGCTCAAACTCTGCCTGCGCCAGCGGTGTAGCCATGCTGTCGGCAACATTCAGGCGCGACAAGGGCGTGGCTTGATACACACCGCTGGTTTGACCATCGACAAACCCATGCCAGCCAAAGTGCTTGAGGTAAGGAAACTTCAAGTAGCTCCAAGGCTCAACCCGCTCGGCAATGTGGTTCAAATAATCAGATGGGTCAAAGAGCGCCACCTGCTGCCCCACGGTGTCTATCACGCGAATTTGACCGTCATAAAAATCAGGCGCATAGTCCGCGCCATGGCCGTCACCATTACCGTTACGACCGCGCACCATGCCCATGCTGTGGGTCTCGTGCCGGTACAGGTCTGACAGCACCCTATCGCGGTTGGCCGGGTTTTTGAGCACGATATCGTCAAAAATCTTGAGCGAAAACTGGGCAAATTTGACATTTTGGTCGGCATACGCCAAAAAATCGGTGCGCATCTCAGGGGTCAGGGACACCGACCAGCCGCCTGGCACCGCGCCGCACAGGTGAATGCCGCGCCCGCCCAGACGCTTGATCAGATCGTGATTGCGCTGCCTGGCGTGCATCACCTGCGATGCCACATCCATGCCCACTTTTTTGATCACCCCCAACAGGTTGCGATCGGCGGCAGGCGCATCGATGCCCACGATAAAGTCCGGGCCGCCCAAACAATAAAAATGCGTCGTGTGGTCAGCGACAAAAAACGCCATGTAGATCAGCTCTCTGATGCGCCTGGCTGCCGGCAGACATTCCACCCCAAAAGCTGCCTCAACCGCCTTGATCGAGGCCATGTGGTGGGCCTCAGGGCACACCCCGCAAATGCGGTTGGTGACGTTAGGCATATCCTCGGCTTGGCGGCCCACGCAAAAGGACTCAAACCCGCGCAGCTCGGGTATCTGAAAGTAAGCCTGCGACACATCGCCTGCACCGTCCAAAAAAATCTCAATCTTGCCGTGGCCCTCAAGCCGCGTGATGGGGTCAATGGTGATCCGCTTGGTGATGCCCTGCGGGGCATTCTGGGGGGTGCTCTGGGTGATCGCTTGCGTCATGACGATGCCTTGTCTGTGCTGCCTGCGCTCACACTGTCTAACAGCGAATAACGGTAAAAAGTGCCCAAAGGGTCAGCCACCCCTGACAAAGCCGTTCGCATGTTCTTGTGCCAGGTGGCCTCGTCCATGCCGTGGGTATAACAGGGGTCTATCACGGCAGCCAGGGCCGTCAGCGCCGCAGCGCCAGGGTCTGCAAAACGGTCCAGCGTGCCATAACAGCCCGTGCAAGGCATATTGACCGCCGGACACAATGCCTTACAGCCGTTGCGGGTGGCAGCCCCCACACAGGCAAAACCCTGTTCAGCCAGACACCAGCCGTCCTGCGGAATGGCCTCAAAGTTGCGAACCAGACGGGAGGCCAAAACCCCACGTCGCTCACGTGGGCACTCATCGCAAACAGCCCTTTGACCGCAGCCCAACCACGCCCCCGCAGGTGGCCATGCTGCGCCAGATAACACCAAAACCACTTGGCGAATGACAGCGATGATCTGTAGAGGCTCAGGCGGGCAGCCCGGCAGGGTGTAGTCCACGGTGACGGCCTCATGCAGTGCCTGCACGCACGGCAAAAATGCCGGCAGCGTCAGCTCACCGCAAGCCACCTGACTAGACGTGCCTGGCACCGTCTGGTCAGGGTTGTCCAGGCCCGGAGCCGTGCGATAAACAGTATCCAGCACATCTTGCAGCCCGTGCTGGTTGGCGAGCGCCGGCACACCCCCGCTGGCGGCACAGGCCCCAAAGGCCACCAACACTTGGGACTTTTGGCGCAGCAGTTGGGCCATTTCCAGGTTCTCATGCGTGCGAAGTGCGCCATTGAACAGGGTTAAAAAAATGGCGGCATCGTCCAATGCCAAGATGTCGCGCCGCTTGGTATCCAGCAAGCACGGGCAAAACATAAAGTCAAAATGCTGGTCAAGCTCCAGCAAAACCTCATGGATATTGGCCAGTGCGATCTCGCACCCACCGCAGGACGCAGCCCAGTACATGGCAAGCTTGGGTTTGGACTTTGGCATGTTTTCTCCCCGATGAGGGGGCGGACTTTACAATGAATCAGACGCACTTGGGGCATGGTTGAAAGCGGTTTACCCCTGTTTTGTGCCTGCATCCATCGTCTTCACACTTCTGATCTGGCTCCCCTTTGATTTTGCCCTCTGATGATTCAAATTTGGTAGTGGCTGCGGTTCACTGCATCATGGCCGGTGGACTGTTAGGCTTGCCCACCGAGACCGTTTATGGACTGGCCGCAGACGCTGACAACGACATCGCCGTTGCCCAAATTTTTACCGCCAAGCGCCGCCCCGCCGACCACCCGCTGATCGTCCACGTGGCCGATGCTGTGGGCGTGGCACACTTTGCCCGCCATGTGCCTGACTTTGCCATGCGTCTGATGGATGCGTTTTGGCCAGGCCCCCTCACGCTGATCCTGCCGCGCAGGCTACATGTGGCCTGTGCCGCTGCCGGTGGTCACGCCACCATTGGTCTGCGCTGTCCATCGCACCCCGTGGCACGGGCACTGTTGCTGGCACTGCAAGCGGGTGTTTGGATGGGCGCTTCCATGGATAATTTCACGTCGTCTGCATCCGCCGCCCATGCCCCGGCTACCGATACCTTGCACCGCGTATGGGGCCTGGCGGCCCCCAGTGCCAACCGCTTTGGGGGGGTTAGCCCCACCACGGCACAGCATGTTCAACACGAATTTACCCACCACACGGGGTTGCTGATTTTGGACGGCGGACCGTGCAGCGTGGGCATTGAATCCTCCATCATCGACTGCACGCGCGGACAACCTGTGCTCTTGCGCCCAGGATCGGTCACCTTGCAACAGGTACAGGACGTTTGTGGCCTGCCGGTTTTACTGCCAGGCCACCCTTTGGCACCAGCAGCCCCCGCACCCCAAGCACCTGGCACTTTGGCCGCTCATTACGCCCCACGGGCACAGGTTTGTTTGATGGACCCGGCGGCCCTGCAAGCTGCGTGTGCCGAACGGCCACCCACCAGCGTTCGGCCTGATGTGGCTGTCTGGTCGCGGGGCGATGTGAACATTCACCACGCGACCATCCTGCACCAGGTCATGCCCAATGATGCCAGGGCTGCCGCTCAGCGATTGTTTGCCGTGCTGCGAGACTTTGATGCCCAAGGGGTTGGCCAGATATGGATAGAAAACGTGCCCGATGGCCCTGAATGGGACGGAGTGCGCGACCGCCTGCTGCGGGCATCGGCCAAAATTGACGCAAAAAAAAACGGTAGCACCCGTCAGGGTACTACCGCATAAGTTGCTGGACTGGGGTTTAGAAACTAAACCATCACCATCACAACTTTACCATGCACTATTTCTCAGATTATTTGGCAGGAGCTTCAGCAGCGGGCTTGGCAGCGGCTGGTTTTGCTTTGTGCTTAGTGGCTGAGGCTGCGTCTGCATGGGGTGCAGCTGCGGCATCTTTGACTTCAGCGGCTTTCACAGCCTTGCTGGCCTTGGCGTGTGCAGCAGGTGCAGCCGACGCACTCACGACAGCAGGTGCTACTTTTGCTTCTTTTGAGTCTGCTGCGGCAGGCGCTTGGGCAAAAGACACAACAGTCACGCCACTCAGGATGGCAGCAGCGATAAGGGATTGGGTATTTAACATGATGACTTCTATAAAAATTTCACACTGACAATCACAACAGCCCTGATTGGCGATGAGCGGGCCGGATATTGCTTCTGGCTTGTGTTCTCCAACGGGCATCTTTGACTTCAGTTGACTTTGGATACGTTTGTTTACAAATGGACGTAGAGGACGTTCTGCAAGACCCAAGACGATAGGCAAACACACTTTTCAGTCAAGTCGGAGAGCAAAAGGCCCACAGCCTTGTCATGCTCTGAAGTAGCCATGCTATGAATTTTGATGATTGAGGTATCGGCACGCTTATTGGATTCCATGTCGCGATTTGAGCCAAACAACGCACGCACCAGCACAAGGGCCTCATCTTCCTTATCATCTTCCTCATTGAGGTGCTTGCGTTGCAAAGCCGTTGAGACCCTTAAGACCCTTGAGACCCTCCTCTGCAAATTGTTGAAGTCTGCTCCAAGAGCTTGATTCCCATGGAACTCGGTTGCTTCAGGGCTAAAAAAATGGTTCTAAACGGAACGTGCCGATGGATGACAGAGGGATTTAGCATAAAAAATGCATGCTATCATTTAATTAGCATTCTTTCTTTTTTTGGATCAGATGATGAACACTTGCTTTCGATACAGCCCACTGCGCCGGATGGCCGCTTGCATGTTTCTGGTTTTAACGTCTGCCTTTGGCCCTGTTTTATCAGCTCCGCAAGGCCCACCTGTCGGCCTATTGGGCGGTACAGGGCCCGGTGTCCACAGTCCCAACAGCCCGGTGGCACCTTTGCCCCAACGCTCGGATGTACTGTCTTGGTCGCTGCTGACCGATGTCAAGGTGCGCGATGGGGCCAAGGGGCCAAGGCCCCGTTTTAATGCCATGCAACAAGCACTCAACGACAAAACACATCGTGTTCAGGGTTTTATGATGCCTCTTGAGCCTGGCGAAAAACAAAAACATTTTTTACTCAGTAAGGTACCCCTCACATGTGCTTTTTGTATTCCAGGAGGGCCTGAGAGCATGGTTGAAATCACCACACAAGACCCCGTCAAGTACACCCTTGAACCTATCGTGGTTGAAGGCAGGTTTGCCGTGCTCACCGATGACCCTTACGGTTTGTATTACCGCATAAGCAACGGTGTCCCTGTCAAGTAGCAAGTTGGTCAGTCCTGACGCAAAATTGCTTGCACTCTCGGTACCTTCTTGCCAGGACAATTCAGGACAATTCAGGACAATTTTTCGCTTGTTCCAAGCCTGTGAATAATTGTCATGACAATGGATGCTTATCCACATCTCTGCGTCTTTTTTTGAAGTTATCCAAGTTGTCGTGACACTCAAAACCATCTTGGTCACAGGTATTTTTGTACACTAAGCCATTGATATAAAACACATTTTTAGACTTATCAACAACAATGTCAAGTCTTTATCTACTATGGCTATTTATATAAAAAACTATTCAACAAGACAGGCGTAAACCAGTAGCCCATCCAAACCGTCCCCCTCCACCTTATGGGTTAGGATTTACGCAACATTGTTGCCCCACCATCGTCTTTCACCATCATGCCATCATGGACCGCACCACAGCCAATCCAACATTTCAGGTCACCGTTTTGCCCAGCGGGCGTACCTTTACCGTTATAGCCGGTGAAACCATCCTCAACGCTGGCATACGCCAAGGGGTCAATCTGCCCTATGGCTGTAAAGACGGCGTATGCGGTTCATGCAAGTGCGGCAGGCTTGCTGGTGACATTCACCATGATCCTCATCATGACAATGCACTCAGTGCCGCAGAGGCAGCAGGCGGCATGGTGCTGACCTGCCGTGCTCAGCCTACCAGCGACGTTGTGCTTGAGTCTCGTCAGGTGAGTGCTGTTGATGCGCTGCCCGTTAAAAAATTTCCGGTCAGGGTGACATCGCTTGAAAAACTGTCAAGCGATGTGATCGTCGTGAAATTGCAATTGCCGGCCCATGATCTTTTTAGATACCACGCCGGGCAGTACATTGAGGTGATGCTGCCCAACAATGTCCGGCGTTCTTATTCGATGGCCAATGCGCCGCACACATTGAGCACACACGGGTTGGAACTGCACATTCGCCACACGCAGGGGGGCAGGTTTACAGACCATGTTTTTGGGGCGATGCAAGAACGCGAAGTTTTGCGCGTCGAAGGGCCGTTTGGAAGTTGTTGTCTGCACGCCATCCATGACCGGCCCATCGTGTTGTTGGCCACAGGCACAGGCTTTGCGCCGATCAAGGCGCTGATCGAACAATTGGCATTGGATGGCATGAAGCACCCGGTCACACTGTACCGAGGTGGTCGCAGGCCGGCTGATCTGTACATGGAGGACTGGGTGCGGTCCAGACTGGACGACCTGCCGTGGCTTAATTACGTGCCAGTTCTGTCAAACGCGCAGTCAGAGGACAACTGGCCGGGCCGCACGGGCAAAGTGCACCACGCTGTTTTGTCAGACATCAAAGACCTCAGTGCATACCAAGTCTTTGCGTGCGGGTCGCCAGAAATGGTTGAGTCTGCCAGCGTTGATCTGATGCGTGCCGGACTACCACCTCACGAGTTTTATGCCGATCCATTCATTTCAGAAGCTGACAAACCCCAAAAACCCCAATTATTTCCAGCTTGACAGGCGCTGGTCATTGACCATGGCTGAACAACGGTGACTGTGTCATCAGATTCGAATTTCGCCCCTCGATCCTCTGGGCCAGGGGCTATGAGGGAGGGTTGTATGACGAACCAAACTGATCGTTTGATGATGTTGGGTCAGAGGCTTTACGGTCGGCCTTGTGCTTGATTTTTTCTTCTTTCTTTTTCTTTTTGGCCAGTTCCTTCTGGCGTTTTTCGTAGCTGTAATTGGGTGTTGCCAAGGTGTGCTTTCAGGGTGTGATGAAAAATAGGGGCGTTGATCTGCGTTTCATTCTACAGTTCAAGCCATCATGTTCACTGCCCGCCTGAATCCTTGTCACCCAATGCGAGGGGTGTGTGCATTGCCTCATTTTTCTATCTGCACAGTGGCCTGCACCCAGCCCCGCAAGCTGTTCATCAATGCCAGCGCTTGAACGCGTGGCAGATCAGCCAGTGTGATCTTGGCTTCCTTGATCTTGCCTAGACCGATGAAATGGGCACGTCCAACGCCTGCAAGCAAACCGCAGTGCAGCGCGGGTGTGAGCCACTGGCCGTCCAGCAGCACTGCAATGTTGCCACGGGTGCATTCGGTCAGCTCGCCACGCTGGTTGTACAGCAGGGTGTCAAACACGGCAGGGTTGGCTGGTGCAAAGGCTTCGTAATGGGCGCGGTGGGTGGTTTTGTAACGTGTGAACTCACTGTGTGACGCGACAAAAGGCGTTGTTGCCAAGGCAAGCTGGACGGGCGTTAAAGCATGCTTAAGCCGATCTGCATGGGCCAGCGGCGTGCCAGATGCATCCAGTTGTAGGCGCACCCGCCAGACAGGTTGACTCCTGTCTGCGTGCTTGTCTGGTTTTGCCTGCTGCGCTTGATCGACTGTGGCGGCTAATTCCTGCAAGGCTAGATGGATGCGTGACGCATCATAAGGATACCCAAAATGGACTGCAGCGCCCGCCATTCTTGCCAGATGTGCGACTAAATGATGGTAAACGCCTCCTTGTAGCCGCAAGGTTTCAAGCAGGTTAAAACTTTGACTGGCGCGATCCAAAAAAACTCGTTTGTGTTGCCATTCATGCCATTCTGCATCGGCGGTGGCATCAGCCGTGATGCCGCTGCCAATGCCACACAGGGCAGCCTGGTTGCGCAAAATGACTGTGCGTATCGCCACATTGAAAGTGGCGTGTCCCCCGGGCCGAACCACACCGATCGCACCGCAATACACGCCACGAGGCTTGGGCTCAAGGGTTTTGATCAGCCGCATGGCCTGCACTTTAGGGGCACCGGTGACCGATCCGCACGGAAACAGCGCCTTAAACACGTCGGCAAGCGTGGTGTCAGGGCGCGTGCTGGCGCTGACATCTGACACCATTTGCAGCAAGGTGGGCAGGGTTTGCACATAAAACAGTCGTGGCACCTGGACCGAATGCGGCAGGGCGATGCGCGAGAGGTCGTTGCGCAACAAATCCACGATCATCACGTTTTCAGCGCGTTCCTTGGGTGATTGCACCAAGCCGGTGGCTTGCATGTGGTCGTCTGACGGGGTGACACCACGCGGGGCTGTGCCTTTCATGGGGCGGGTCAAAATTTGTCCGTCCCGCCAGTCAAAAAACAGCTCGGGGGACACCGATAGCACTTGTTCATCCCCTGTATCGATAAAAGCTGCATAGCCACCGGATTGGGCACGTTGCATTCGCTCAAATAGGTGCAATGCGTGACCGCTCAAGTCACCGATCAGTGGCGCTGTGTAATTGACCTGGTACGCCACACCGGCGGCAATGGCTTGATGGATGCGTTTTAATTGGGTGTCAAACTCATGACGGGTCAAGGTGCTGCGCCATGCAAGGTGAGTCTCATCGGTGACTACCGCATCAGGCCACGGCAGCGCCTGTCTAAAAACGCCAAACCAGGCCAGTGGCCCTTCGGCTTGGTGGGTGACCATGGCGACATCGAACGCACGGGCTGCCTCATAGCGCACGTACCCCACGCACCACAGGCCTTGTTTGGCCAGGGACTCAACAGCGTCCAGCAAAGGTTTGACCTGTGCAGGGGTGTGCGCTGTCAGCGTCTGGCAAGGACATTCAAATGCACAGCGCACAACATGAAGGCCTTCTTCTCTATTGCCCGTGTACGGGTCGCAAAAATCTATCAGTATCATGAGGCATAGAATCAAAGTCACCATCAAAGTCACCCTAGATTCGACACACAAGGTAATTCAAAAATGACACTTATAACCCCAAACCCAATGACACATAAGGATGCACATCATGTGTCTGGCACTGCCCGTTAGGGTCATTCAAGTCGGACTGGGAACCGCCGGTGATGCCGCACTGGTGGATTTGGACGGTGTCCAAAAAGAAATCTCGGTGGCGCTGCTCGAAGGTGTTCAAGTGGGCGATTACGTTATTTTGCACGCAGGCTATGCCCTGTCGCGGCTAGACCCCCTTGAGGCCGCGCACACATTGGCCTTGTTTTCAGAGATCACACACGTCGATTCACCTGCTGTGGCCGCCGCATGAAATACGTGGATGAGTTTCGTGATGGCGCTGTTGCCCATGTTTTGGCCGACAAGATAGCAGCCCAGGTGCAGACAGGCCGCCGTTATCGCCTGATGGAGTTTTGTGGGGGCCACACCCATGCCATTTCGCGCTATGGACTGACTGACCTTCTGCCGCTTCAAATTCACATGGTGCATGGCCCGGGTTGTCCGGTGTGCGTGTTGCCGATTGGCCGGATTGACATGGCGATCAACCTGGCAATGTCCCATGACGTGGTTTTGTGTACCTATGGCGACACCCTTCGGGTGCCTGCCTCTGCGGGCCTGTCACTGCAAAAGGCCAGGGCGCGGGGCGCTGACATTCGCATGGTTTATTCCACTCAGGATGCCTTGCAAGTGGCTCGCGACAACCCCACGCGGCAGGTCGTGTTTTTTGCCATCGGTTTTGAGACCACCACGCCGCCCACCGCGTTGGCTATTTTGCAGGCCCACCGTGAGTCTCTGGGCAACTTCAGCGTGTTGTGCTGCCATGTTCTGACTCCGGCGGCCATGACGCAGATATTGGAATCGTCCGGGGCCGACCCGTCGGGCGCGGTGTCGCTCGATGGTTTTGTCGGCCCGGCCCACGTGTCCACGGTGATCGGCAGTCGCCCTTATGAGCACTTTGCCCTGAAATACCATAAGCCCGTGGTGATCGCCGGTTTTGAACCTCTCGATGTCATGCAGGCTGTGCTAATGCTGGTATGCCAGATCAACGAAGGCCGCGCTGAAGTTGAGAACGAATTTACCCGCGCAGTCACCCGTGACGGCAACCAGAGGGCGCAGCAGTGCATGGCCCAGGTCTTTGAGCTGCGATCAGAATTTGAGTGGCGCGGGCTGTCGGTGGTGTCTTGGTCTGCGCTACAGATACGGGACGAATACGGCACGTTCGATGCCGAACGGCGCTTTCAACTGACGTATCACCCTGTGCCTGACAACCCCGCCTGCGAATGCGGGGCCATTTTGCGCGGGGTCAAACGCCCGTCAGAGTGCAAAATTTTTGGCACCGTCTGTACCCCTGAAAACCCCATCGGGTCGTGCATGGTCAGCAGCGAAGGGAGCTGCGCTGCCCATTACAGCTATGGGCGCTACCGGGACACTGCCCCATGAACCCCGTGCAATCCACACCGCGCCCTGATGATCGACCTGACGTTCGTTCTTGCGTTCGCCCTTATGTTCGTCCACTTGACTTGAAAAACGGCAGAGTGGACATGACGCACGGCGCAGGCGGCAGGGCCATGGCACAGCTTATTTCAGACTTGTTTGCCAGGCATCTGGGCAACGACTATCTGGGCCAGGGCAACGATGGAGCTGTTTTACCCGCCCCCATTCTGGATGGCAAACCGGCGCGGTTGGTGATGTCCACGGATGGTCATGTGGTGTCACCTTTGTTCTTTCCTGGGGGCGATGTGGGGTGTTTGTCGGTCCACGGTACCTTGAACGACGTGGCTGTCATGGGGGCTGTGCCCTTGTATCTGGCGGCAGCTTTTATCCTTGAAGAGGGCCTGCCATTGGCCGACCTGGCGCGGATTGTCCAGTCCATGGCCCATGCGGCGCATGTGGCCGGTGTACCGGTGGTGACCGGCGACACCAAAGTGGTTCAACGCGGCAAAGGCGACGGCATTTTTATTACCACCACCGGGGTGGGTGTCATGCCTGACGGGCTGGACATTGGAGGACACAGGGCGCGTTCAGGCGATGCCATCCTGGTGTCAGGCACGATGGGTGACCACGGCGTTGCGATCATGAGCCTGCGAGAAAACCTGTCTTTTGATGCCCCCATTCTTTCCGACACTGCGGCGCTGCACGGGTTGATAGCCCAGGTGCTGGCCACCGGTGCAGACATTCACTGCTTGCGAGACCCAACCCGTGGCGGTCTGGCATCAACATTGAACGAGATCGCCAGCCAGTCGGGCGTGGGCATGATGCTGCAAGAGAGCGCCATCCCTATCAAGCCCGTCGTGGCCGCAGCCTGTGAGTTTTTGGGGCTTGACCCCCTGTATGTGGCCAACGAGGGCAAGCTGATCGTGGTCTGCGCGTCACCCGATGCACCGCGTGTATTGGCTGCCATGCACACGCACCCATTGGGTGTGGATGCTGCCGTGGTGGGCACGGTATTGCCCGATGACCGGCACTTTGTGCAATTGGCCACGGCCTTTGGCGGTCGGCGCGTGGTCGATTGGCTGACAGGCGAGCAGTTACCCCGAATTTGTTAGGGAATTTGTTAGCGAATCATCGCCAGACGATGCCTGTGGCCTGCAGTGCGTCTTTGCCGCGTTTGTTGGCATCGCGGCCCGCTTGCTGTGACAGCGCCAATTTGATCCGCGCAAAATCAAGCGGATGGACGGTGCGCATCAACGCCATGTCGCCAGAGGTCGCTACCACCATTTGATCAAATCTGGAATCCGAATTTCAGGTGGTGTCTCACGTTGACATACAGTGCCAGAACGAAGGTGATAAGTTAGACCATACAAGTTCTTTATCATTGACCTAAAATTGTGAGATCAAATTCAACTATTCGTGTTTTGCTATAAAAATCAACAGCTTACGATACTTTGAAAGTGACATCTTGAACAATTTTTTGGTAAATTAAATTATTGCATTCAATGCTAAATAACTTTATTTTTCTGAC
>CAIJOK010000115.1 GCA_903822205.1 uncultured beta proteobacterium
CACTTCGTCCAAAAAGATGATCAGGGGCTTGTCACTTTGCTCTGACCAGGTTTGCAACACCTGACGCACCCAATCATTGTGGCCAGGTTGTGACAAGATGCTACGGGCAGATTGGCGGGCCTGTTCATCATGCCAATACATTCCGGCGCAACTTGCCATCACCTGCACAATGCTTCGCATGGCTTCAGCCACATCGTTTCGCGCTGCCTGTGCTGCTTCAATGTTCACATACAGTGCCCTGTACTGTCCCTGTTCATTGATAAAGCGCATCAGGTTGATGAGCAAGCTGGTCTTGCCTGTCTGGCGCGGAGCATGCAGGATGAAATACTTGCGTGCTGCTATCAGGCTGGATAGCTCGGGCCAGTTCACCCGCTGCATGGGCAGCAGCGTGTAGTGAATGTCGGGTTGATTGGGGCCTGCGGTGTTAAAAAATTTGTTCATGGTGATTGCATCTTAAAGCCAAAATCATTCACAGGCGGCACTGTGGGCAAGATCGGATGAGGGTCTATGCCGAGATTGCAATCACAGTTTGCGTCGGCCTCACAACCGACGGGTTGTTGGTATCAGGCGGCGGGGCGCGTCGGCATGACGTGGCGCAATACAATTTTTTTTGCTGAGACGTTAAATTTGGGTAAAAGTGTGTAAAGTTACCGTTCTTTGACACTCGCCGATCGATGCGTCCTTACGGCTACGGTCTCAGCCCTACAGGGGCTGCAAGACCGTGATCCAAGGGGTTTATCGCATCCTGCCATGAACACCGGACAACCGTGTAGTTCCCCCGCCCTGCTGCCCCTGGGACGGGACTTCGACCCCTGTGCCCAGGGTTTTGTCCTTTTGATGTAACGGTGAGCATCCCCATGCAAACAAATCGTCTCTTCTTTCGATTTTTGTTCATCCTCACGTGGCTACTGTCCGGCGCGGGCTTACAGGCTCAGACGCTTACCACGTGGGATGCCGCCCAGTCATCCGCCGTCGCCGGCCGTCAGCGGGGCAATACCGAGCTGTCCATCGGCCTGTTTGTACAGGCAGGCAAGCTTGCCAGCACCGACTTAGAAAAAATGCGAACGGCTGGAGAGTTGGGGGCCACTCTGCTGCTGGCTCGCCGCCTGGATCAGGCACAGGCATCGCTGCAAGAAGCGTACAACTTTTTTACAGGGCCAGAACGCGCACGGTACGCGCTTGACCTTGGCAATTTGGCTACGCTTCGCAAACGCCAGACTGATGCTGTGCGTTTCTACGAAGAAGCGCGGCAGTTGGCGGGTGACGATACCGAGGTCTATGCCAGCGCGGCCCTCAATCTGGCCCGTCTGGTGTCTGAACCGTGGAGGTCGCAAAAACTGGCGGCTATTTTTGAAATTATCAGCTTTGTGACAGACTCCGCACGGCAAATCCCCCTGTACCTCAATCTTGGCAACCAGGCACGCACACTGGGCCAGACCGCATTGGCCTACAAAAGCCTTTACCAGGCTCAGCAGTTGGCAGAGCAAACCAGCACCAATCGCATGACCGTTGAGTCACAAGATGCCATGGCGCAACTCTACGAAGATGAGGGTCGCCAAAATGATTCGCTGACCCTCACGCAGCAGGCCATCGCCGTTGCAAACACTTTGGCCCCCAGTGCGGTGGCAGACCTGTTGATCGCACTGGAGTGGCGACAAGGCCGTATCTATCGGGCACTGGGTCAGGCTGAACTGGCGCTGGCCGCCTTTGAGCGTGCGGTCACCCAGATTGAGTCCATTCGCCTGGACATCCCCATTGAATACGACGACGGTCGATCCTCATTTCATGCCACGCTTGAGCCTGTGTACATGGGATTGGTCGATCTGCTGATCAAAGCCTCTGCCCAGAAAACCGCAGGTGACGGGCAAGCCTATTTGCGCCGAGCCATCAACACGGTTGAGCTGATCAAACAATCAGAATTGCAGGA
This sequence comes from uncultured beta proteobacterium, assembly GCA_903822205.1. Taxonomy (GTDB): domain Bacteria; phylum Pseudomonadota; class Gammaproteobacteria; order Burkholderiales; family Burkholderiaceae_C; genus Rhodoferax. The sequence continues at coordinate 1,928 of CAIJOK010000115.1, forward strand.
CTATTTGGGCGACCGATGCACCCTTGATGTCGTCAAAGGGGGCGCGTCGGGCCTTCTTCCGCCCAACACAGCCGCTCTCTATCCCGTCATTTTTGAGGATCGCGTTGAGCTTTTGCTGGAGACAACAGACGGACTGGCTCGTCAAAGCGTGTCAGTGTCAGGCGCTCAACTGCGAACGACCGCACGGAGGTTTGCTGATGCACTGCGCAACGCACTGGACTATCAGGCGGATTCCCGTCAGTTGTACGACTGGCTGTTGCGGCCCTTTGATGGCGTGATGGCAGACAAGCACATTGACACGCTGGTGGTGGTGCCCGATGGTGCATTGCGGCTGGTGGCCATCGGCGCTCTGCACGATGGCAGCCGTTTTGCCATTGAAAAATACGCCATCACCACTGCGACGGGGCTGTCCATGACCAACACCGCAGCACCCCCTGCACAGGCGGTTGAATCGCTGATGGCAGGCGTTTCAGAATTTGGCCCGGTGGTGGACAAATTGAACCAAGCCCGCGTCAAACAGATGGCCGAGCTGGCAAGCGACAGAGGGCTACACGGTGCGACCGAGGGTATCGGTTTGCGATCCATCCGCACATCAAACTCCGCCACCCAGCCCAGTGCTCAAAAGGATGCCTCTTCGCGCGTGGCTGCCCTGCGTGAGGCTTTGGCTTTGCCCGGTGTCAAGCGGGAGATTGAGGCCATCAGCGTCATTTTGCCGGGGACTCACCTACTCAATGCCGCCTTTACCCTGGACGGGTTTCGCGCTCAAGCCGAATCAGGGTCCTATCGCATGCTGCATATTGCGTCCCATGGTATTTTTGGGGGCAGTGCCGACACCAGCTACATCCTGGCTTATGACGACTTTTTGACGCTTGATCGTCTGCAGTCCCTGCTCAAGTCCGATCAGTTTCGCAAAAACCCCATCGAACTTTTAAGCCTGTCAGCCTGTGAGACCGCCCAAGGCAACGACCGCGCCCCTCTAGGCATCGCCGGCGCGGCCAGCAAGGCCCGTGCCAAAAGCGTCTTGGGCACCCTGTGGCCGGTCGATGACGACGCGGCACGCAAAATCATGGAAAGCTTTTACGGTGGCCTTATTACCTCGCACTTGACCAAAGCGCAGTCCCTGCGAAAGGGACAGATTGAACTGATCCGTCAAAAAGATTTCGCCCATCCCTTTTATTGGGCACCGTTTGTGTTGATTGGGAATTGGCTATGAAAACTGTCTATAAAACTGTCAGTAAAACTGTTTATACCTGTCTGGGTACGTTTGTCTTTCTCTCTGGGGTCTCTGCCCAAATCAAAACCGATGCCAGTCTGGGCCAATCTGCTAAGACACTGACCGGGCCAAACTTTGCGATTACAAGCGATTTAGGCAAACAGGTAGGCGGTAATCTCTTTCATAGTTTTTCTACCTTCAATCTTGTCAAAGGTGATGTTGCTACATTTTCAGGGCTAAGCACAGTTTCAAATATTATCAGCCGAGTTACTGGCGGTCAGACATCCAATATTGACGGAACTCTGAAATCTGCGATCACCGGTGCCAATCTCTACTTTTTGAACCCAGCCGGTGTCATATTTGGCCCCAGCAGCAGTGTCGATATTACCGGCTCTTTTCATGTTACCACGGCTGACTATCTGAAGTTGGGGACAGATGGACGGTTTGATGCGGCAAACCCTGCCAACAGCACCTTGACGATTTCGCCACCCTCAGCTTTTGGATTTATCAGCACCAAGCCAGCAGCGATCACGGTCAATGGTGCTGGTTCCGATTATGCGTACAGAACCTACGGACTGAATGGGCTTTACGTCAAACCCGGTAAAGAACTATCGATCATTGGCGGCGATATATCTTTGAATAGTGGCATTCTCGATCAACAGACCGCTCCATTCTTTCTGGTGGCACGGGGTGGACGCTTGAATATGGCAAGTGTTGCCTCCAGTGGTGAGGTTGCGATTGAAGATAACAATCTTGCCATGAACGGATTTACTCATCTCGGCAATATCACTCTGAGTGACGGCGGCAAGATTGACTTGAACCCAAAGTCTTTTTCAGGTCCATCTGGAAACCTTTATGTCAGGGGCAATAACCTTCAATCAAATGGTTTTATGATAGGTGCATTTTCAAATGATTCTTATGTTGGGGGAGATATAGATATAAATCTTACCGGTGATATGTTGCTTGACAAAACGTCAATATCTTCGTCAGGAAGCCAGTATTATAAAGTCAACAATGCTACTATCACGAATGGGTCAAAGCTTACTTCTTCTGGCGAAAGAGACATTGTTTTTGATGCTAACAAAATTTATTTGAATGGATATGACTCAAGCATCACGTCGATCTACGGTGGTGTCAATCATGGCGGCGGAATAAATTTATCGGCAAACGAAAAGATAAGTGTTGGTTCCGCTAAATTGTACAGTGAATCAATTATATTTTCTTATTCGTCTGGCATTGGAAATTCAGGGAATATTTCAATCAACACGCCAAATCTCGAGCTGATTGATTACGGATTAATAAAAACTGGATCTTCTTTTTCGGCAAGTACAACGGCAAATTCAGGAGATATCTCCATCACATCAAAAAATGTAATCATTTCTAATGGCAGTGCAATCTCAGTGCGATCCGGAATTCCATATGTTTTTGATGCCAAAGGCAATAGCGGAAATATCCACATAGAAGCTGAAACGTTACTGATGCAGGGCGGTCAATCATTTCTTGATTCCGCTTCCATTTTTGCCGGCAATTACGGCAGTGGAAAGGCTGGTGATATAGTTATTCATGCTACTAAAAATATCATTTTGAATGGAAAATCGGTTTTGCAAGGTGCAAGTATCTCAGCACCGAATACGTCAGGAAAAGGTGGAACTATCACCATGACCACAGACAGCATGCTGTTGGAGAAAGGTGTATATATTGCGGCAACATCAGAAAATGGAGCTGGTGGTAATATAGATTTATCCGCAAACAACATCACGTTTCAGGGTGGTGAAATAACTACTGGTGCTACTATAAATGGAACCGCAGGCAATATTAATGTGACAGCTAATAAAAAATTTCAGCTAGGCGGTGTTACTGACAGCACAAATAAAGTTGATATTATCTCGCAGATAGATTCACTCGCTCTTGCGGATGCAAGTGCGGGATCAATCGCCATTGCAGGCAGGGAAGTTGTTATTGGCGACGGTGGAAAAGTTTCTGTACAGACATACGGCACAGGTTCAGGTGGAAATTTATCAATTAATTCAAGCCTTCTTGATATTGATAATGGTAAAATATATTCAGATACAAGTGGAAAAGGAAACGCGGGGAATATAGCGATTGATACTGATAGTATGAGTTTATCTGGATTGGGTTCAACAATATTGTTGTCGACTTCTGCTACAGGTAATGCAGGAAATGTTTCAATAAACGCCAGAGATTTTGTAAGTCTGACTGGTGGCGGAAATGTTTCTACCAATACAAAATCATCTGGTCACGCTGGAACGGTCAAAGTCAGAGCTAACAATATGACGATTGATGGGCAAGGCATTCTTTCTACTGGTTTTTTTTCTGATTCGTTGCCAGGAGGGAGTACAGGTGATGCCGGTAATATCGACATCATAACAAGCGGAAAACTTTCTGTCATCAGCGGCGGTATTATCAGTACCAGTACTGGGGGTACGGGAAAAGCTGGTACTGTGCAGATGAGCGCAGACACCCTCTTGGTGGATGGTGTCGCAGCCAGCATCAACGCCAAAGCAGCTACGGGTTCATCTGGACAAACCGGCAGTGTCACCGTGCTGGCGACCGACAAGATGACGATCAGCAACGGGGGCACACTGTCCATCCAGAACGATGCCACAGTGACCAACCCCGACAGTCTCAGTCCTACTCTGCTGACAGTCACCGCCCCCACCATTGTCCTGAAAGATGCCAAGATCACCGCCGCATCGACCGGCAATGTCTCTGCCAGCAGCATCCAGATCACGGCATCCGAACGCTTGTCGATCGATCCCAGCAGCATCAGCACCAGCGCCAATCTGGGCAATGGCGGATCCATCACCCTTCAGGGCGGCAAGATGATGACTCTGGACAACTCCCAGATCACCACGTCTGTTGCCGGACTGACGGGCAACGGCGGCGACATTCACGTCAGCGCCAACACACTGATGATGAACACGGGTTTTATTCAGGCCAACACGGCTGCGGCCAACGCTGCGGGCGGCTTGGTCGGCATTGACGTGCAGATGCTGGTGCCCAGCGGCAGCAGCTTGTTTGTAGGTGGGCAAACCCCCTACAGTTTTCAGTCCGGCGTTTTTGGTTTTAATGTGATCCAGGCCGCAGCACCCACCGGGGTCAGCGGCACTATCCAGATGACCAGCCCGGCACTTGACATTGCCGGCAGCCTAAATGGACTCAGTACGCAAGTCATCAACACGGGCGGATTGGGGCGCAGCCCCTGCCAGATCACCGGCGGCAGCTCGTTAGCACAATCAGGTCGTGGTGGTCTGCCGCCTTCGGCGCTTGGGCTGTTGCGTGCGGAGCCTGATTTGGAGCCAGCCAAGCCTGGTGCGCCAACGCTTGGCAAGGCCAGTCTGCCACTTGCCTTTACCCCTGGGAGATGCAGTTGAACCATCCTACTTTTTGCCAACGGCCCATCGCAGTTTGCCTGGGTGGCATTCTTCTGTCATTCTCGGCATTGCTTTATGCGGTCGAGGGCAGTGATCACCTGAATGTCCCGGACAACCCCCTGCCCGATTACCGATCGGCACAACCCAACGAGGCCTTTCAGTTGCCGCCGCTAACACCCTTTAACGCATCTGATGCACCCAGTGCAACGATGGACACGAGCGCCGGTTTTAATCTGAAGCGGGTGATATTTCGGGGGCATACAGTTTTTCAGACCAGCGAACTTGATGCCATTGCCGCGCCGTATTTGCAGCGACGCATCAGTCAGGCTGATTTGGAGGATCTGCGACAAAAGTTGACACGGCATTATGTCGATCGCGGCTACGTCAATTCTGGTGTATTGCTCAAACCTGAGACCCAGACCGACCAGGCCGTTTTTGATGTCGTCGAAGGTCGTTTGACTTCGGTTCAACTGCATGGCCAGGGGCGGCTTGATGAGGCTTACGTGATCAGCCGATTGGCCAAACAAGACGACGGCCCACTCAATATCGACCTGCTACGCGAACGCTATCTGCTGCTGTTGGACGACCCTTTGATCTTGCGCATGAACGCCCGTCTACTGCCGGATACCCGTCCCGGCACGGCCCTGCTGGACATCGATCTGGAGCGGGCGCGTCCCTACCACTTAAGCTTCTTTTTTAACAATTACCGGCCACCTTCTATTGGCTCCGAGGCCATCGGTGTAAGCGGCTGGGTTCGCAATTTAACCGGCTATGGCGACGTGCTGGAGGCCAGTTGGCAAGACTCGGCCGGCCATGGCAGCAGTCCACGTACCGGCCTGGGCTGGCATATCCCCGTCAACCAACTGGGCACACGCTTGTCGGTGCAGTTCGATCACGGACAATCTTCGGTGGTTGAAGAACCGATGCAGTCACTGGACATCAAAAGCACGCTGGACAGTCGTGAAGTGGGTATTGAGCAGACCTTGATTGAATCACTGACACACAAGCTTAGCCTGGGGTTAAGCCAGGTTAGCCGCCAAAATCAAACCTGGCTGCTGGGTGTGCCGTATTCGTTTAACCCGGGTGAGCCAAGCGGCGTGACCGATGAGAGCCTACAGCGGTTTTGGCAGGAGTATGCCTATCGTTCAGAGACTCAAGTGCTGGCTTTGCGCTCCACATTCACGTCGGGCAGCAACAACGTGCAGGACATTGCGGGTTTGCCACCCAATACGCTGCCCTCCAACAAATACAACATTTGGCTTGGACAGGCCCAATATGCCCGTCAGGTGTTGGGCAAGGGCGCACAATTCATCGTTCGTGCCACCCTTCAGCAAACATCAGACAAATTATTGGCACTGGACGGCATGGCGATCGGTGGTATTGCCAGTGTACGCGGATTTCGGGAGAATCAGTTAATCAGGGATAACGGAGAGATATTTAACATTGAGTTTGAATATCCTTTAAGTATCCGCAGTGTCACTGGATTAAAGCTGGCCCTTATTCCTTTTTATGATAGAGGCAGGGGCTGGAATAAAGGTGATTCGGCCACCACACTGTCTTCGTTGGGCTTGGCCACACGCCTGAAATGGACAAATTTTAATCTGGATATGGCTATTGCCAAGCGATTACAGTCTGTTGAGCTTATCCAAAGTGGCGGCTCTGTATTGCAGGATCAGGGAATTCATTTCCAGGCATCCTACCAATACTAATTTTTGTTAATCGCTCCCATGCTCCTGCGTGGGAGCGTTGATACAAAATATCCAGAGTCAGCAACGTGGTACGCCAGTCTTTCAAACCACATTCCCACGCAGGAGCGTGGGAACGATAACAAATTAGTTTTTTTGCAAAAGGAGTTCATCATTTCAGTCAATCAATCAAGTCAATTGCTATATTGGGTCAGGTCATTTATGTGGATATTTTTTTATAATGGAGATCAATATGTTGAAATCAAACAAACTCAGTACGCTTGTGCTGGCGGTGGCAGTGTCTGCTGCTGCGCAAGCGGTCACCACGGACATCGTGCCTGGTTGGAATCTGATGGGCTACAGTGGCCCTTCCAACACCGACGTGTTGGTCAATTCGTTGGGTAGTGCCGATGAAGTTAACACGATCTGGAAATGGAATTCTACTAAGGTCGGTTGGGCCTTTTATTCACCAGGGTTAGTTGATGGCGGTCAGGCTTATGCAGCCAATAAAGGCTTTGAATTTTTTACCACCATCAGATCCGGCGAGGGCTTTTGGATTAACGCCAAGACCCCATTTAGCGCAACAACACCGGCTTCAGATGGTAATGTGACCTTAAACGGAGTGTCTGGCTGGAATCTATTGGGCTATAGTGGCACCACCAGTATTAAAGTGGCTGAATTCTTTGGCGATACTAGAAAAGTCAACACGGTATGGAAGTGGAACCCCGGCACGGCCACTTGGGCTTTTTATTCCCCGGGGATAGATGACGGCGGTCAAGCTTATTCCTCCAGCAAAGGCTATGAATTTCTAAGCGTCATCAGCCCCGGAACCGGCTTTTGGGTTAATGCAAATACACCCTTCAGCATTCCAGTGTCCATGCCGCTCCCACCCCCGGTCCCTGTCAATACGACGACAGCTCCCACCACCACATCTACACCCAGAACCACGACGACCGCTATTCCTACCACGACCACAGCGCGTCCCACTACGACGACGACAACCACGACCACGACCACGACCACGACCACGACCACGACCACCAATACCGGTGGTTCATATCCAGCTAAACAGATAACAATTACGGAAAGTATTTCTGAGGCTCTGGTTTCCAAGTTATTGTATGCAGACTTAAAATATGAAATTCAGAATTTTAGAATAATTCGTGACAATGTGTGGTTAGATATGTTGAAGGGTGCGGCGGCAATAGGGGGTACTGGCCGTAATACATATGCCGACAGAGTCTATGGATATTCTGGATCGAGATCTTATACGTTTTCTTATGACGCTTATAATTACAAATACCATGTTGAATATTTGAGCTACCAAGATGTTAGTGGTGGTAGGATATATTCAGGGTATGCTGATTATGTTGGTGAAAGAGGCGGCAGTTCAGATATCGGCAAATACACCATGTCAAGCTTTAAAGTGTACAACTCTTCAAACACGTTAGTCGAAACTGTTACGGCAAATATCGAGTCAAAAACATGTCAAGATGGCAAGAGTTGTTTTATTGTAAATAATAATGATATGTTGCTATCAAATAATAAATCAACACGAATTGAAAATTATATATTTTCCTGGACGAGCAGTAGTTCTGGCGTGACAACTGTGAGTGGTAAACGTGACTCAACGATCACGAGCCAGTTACCGAGGTATTACTTGTCTGGTATTGGGTATATCGACATTGGTGCATCTGTGTTTTCATTAAGTGGGGATAATAATGCTCTGATTTCGGCTAATGGTGCCGGTGGTAGTTCCGGTGTACTTTTAGTATTGGGAGATAAAAATAATGGTTATACATATTCTGTTGTTTTTCAAGCTAACAGTAACTCTGAAGCTGTAACAGTCGTTGGTTCGGCTGTTTGGACGGGTAGTTAGAGAGATCGGTTGACAAATTTTGGTCACCGACGATGCCGCACTGCTTGGATGCACATCATTGCATCCGGACTGTGTGGCCAAGGAATCATCAGCTTCAATGCCCGTCTGGCCTGCATGGATCGCCACTGATCTTGCAGTCCGTGACCACCCAACCAAGCTATTTGCCAATATCCCCCAAACGCACGGAACCTGTCAATGACTTTGCAACATCGAGGGTTAAATATTTACTGTGTAGTGATAGGAGTTGGTGAAGGTGTGGTCTCCTGAATAGGGGGATTGATCCAGACGGTAACAGGCAACCCGGGTTCGACAGTTAAAAATGTAAGTTGTTGATTCCTATAGTGGAGAATTGAAAACGCTCCACTACAAAAGGGTCAACTGGGCGGGAAGGGTCGGTTTTTTGATCGTCAGTGCTTGCAGGATTTCCGTATGTTCCTGG
>CAIJOK010000116.1 GCA_903822205.1 uncultured beta proteobacterium
ACCACTGCGAGTTCGCACCAATGCTTTTGCGGTCATTGCGGCGCTGCCATTCGCTTTTTAACGCAAATTTGCGCGTAGCACAGACCTAGCCCCATGTTTCTTTAGGAACGTCTAGCCCGTGTGCGGGGTTGGGATGCTGATAAGGTAGTGGTAGGGTTCACGGATTAATGCACCGGTTAATCGATGATGGCGCGAATTGTGCCCCTGCCAAGAGGCCTGAAAGTCAGGAAAATCTGAGGAGATCTCAGGAAATCCTGAGTTGGGGTAGGCCATGGACTGCCCCGGTGCGGCAGTCTGGCCAGCGAGATCAGTCACTCAGTCACTCAGTCACTCAGTCACCCAGGGAGTAATGCATGGCGTAGCGCGTGAGTTCGACCATGCTGGACAGATTTAGCTTTTCCATCATTCTGGCCTTGTGTGTGCTGACGGTCTTGTTGCTGATGGCCAAATGAGATGCAATGTCATTGATGCTTGCCCCCGCCACCAGCCACTTGAAGACTTGCATCTCTCGGGGTGTCAACAAGGTGTGGAGATTTGTTTGCTTTGAAGGCGATTCTGTGAAAACCATTCTGTCAGCCATCCCCGGGGCAATAAAGGTTTTGTGAGCCGCCACGGCGCGGATGGCCGGAAGCAAGACATCAAGGTCACAGTCTTTGGTGATGTAGCCGGATGCACCTGCTTTGATCGCCATCACGGCAATGTGGGGTTCATCGTGCATGCTCAAGATCAGCATGGGCAAGCAGGGATAGCAGGTTTTGACGTGCGAGATCAGTTTTTGGCCACTCATTCCTGGCATGTCCATGTCCAGCAGCACAATGTCATACACGCCCTCGCCCAGTTGCTTTAGCAATTCTTGACTGTTGGAGGCCTCTCCGGTCACCCAAAAATCAGCCACCTGTTCAAAAATCAGCTTCAAACCACTGCGCACGATCGCATGGTCATCGACGATCAGAATTCGAATTTTGCGGGTATTGGATGGCATAGGTGGATGGCATAGGTGGATGGCATAGGTTGTGGCTACTGTTTTAATGGAAGGGTCAGCCGGATGGTCGTGCCCTGGGCTGGTGAGCTTTCAATGTCCAGAGATCCTTCCAAAGCGATGGCCCGCTCACGCATCCCAAGCAAGCCAAAAGACTTGTTCATACCCACTTTTTGAACGTTGAATCCCACCCCGTTGTCGTGAATTTCGACGACCAGACCGTCTCGGTCATCGAGCGTGATGCCCACTTTGCTGGCTTTTGCGTGACGGAGGATATTGGTCAGAGACTCCTGAACCACCCGATAGACCACGACGAATTTTTTATCGTCCAACGCCACCTTTTTCTCAGGAATCTCAATGTCAAAAATCAAGTCAGCGCTTTTCTGGCATTCATGGCACAAACACTCGATGGCGTTCTTGATGCCAGTGTCAAAGGTTGCCGGTCGCAGATAGGAGACGATGTGGCGAACATTGCGAATGCCACGATCGAGCTTGTCTTTCATGTTCGCTACCAATTCGGGCAATGTCGGATCAAGCACGCAGTAGCGCATCTCCATCAACAAAAGGTTCATGCGAAGCCCGGTCAGGACTTGTCCCAGTTCGTCATGAATTTCACGTGCAATGTGTCTTCGCTGTTGCTCACGAACAATCTCATTTTGAACGACAAGTTCCCTCAGTCGTTGCCGTGACACCCCAAGCGCAATTTCAGCCCTTTCGGCTGCCAATTCTTCTTCCATCAATTTGCGAACCGTGATGTTTTCATGGGAGACGATGGCCCCCTGTCGCAAACCCCGCAGTGGGTACACGTTCATGCAAAACCAGCGCTTTTCGTGCGGCGAATCACAGGGGTAGTCTATGGTGAAGTTGCTCAGGCTGCCATTCAAGACAGCGTAGATACCCTCCCAGGCAGGTGTTGTCTCAACATCGTCACCAGCACAGAAATTCTTGTAATTTTTGCCAATCGTCCCATCAACCAATTCGGGTGCGCCATTTTCTTGCGCAAACTGACGCCAGGACGCATTGACTGCACAAATCACGCCATCGCGGTCAAGCACAGCGATGTGCGACGGGATGGAGTTGAGAATCGTTTGCGTGAAGTCATCTCTTTCCCGAAGGGACTCAATTTCGATCAAAGACCCCAGTTCTGCGGCTGAATCCAACTCATCAGCGGTCCACGGCAGACTCTTTCCACTGATGACGGTTAAGAATTGTGCAAATGACTTCCGTGGCGACATTCGCCCTTGATCATCTGCCCAATGCGGCTGCTCGGGGTTGCCACCCCATTTCACGGTTTGCGATTGTTCATTGCGAAACCAGATCAGGGTGACTTTGGGCTGGCTGGCAAGCGAGACAAAAAGAGCGCCTGCGACACCTCCATCGAGTTGCCCAACTTCAAATTCATGTTGCAGTTCGTTCGTAGAAAACTGCACACAGTCACCAAAACGTTCGCTGCGCCGGCTTTGTATTTGACGTATCTGATCGGGGGTGGGTACGCAACCCACGACCCAGGTGACATCTCCCGCCTGCAATGCAAATCCGTCAGCGTCCACAACGCCCAGCAGGTCTTTGCCTTCATCCAACTGCATCAGCGATTGGATGTCCATACTGCGTATCTTGTCCACAAGCTGCCTGCGCCGCATCGCAAGCTCAACTTGTCTTTCTTGTTTTTGGCGGATCAGCCTTCCCTCCAACAGCGACGCGATGTCTTCACACAACCATCCCAGTGCATCGCGTTCTTGTACGCCCACATATTTGGGGCCGCTCTTGTGTTGGCAAGAAACCAGCCCCCACAAGCTGCCATCGACCACCAAAGACCCCAGCATCGTGGCATCAACCCCCATGTTTTTCAAGTACTCCAGATGGACGGGTGACACACTGCGCAAACTGGATAGGCCCAGATCAATCTGTTGCGCGTCCCCACGGGCCAGCAATGACGATGGCGTATAACCAACGTCGGCGATCAAACGTATTCTGCTCGACTTGAACAGTTCGCGGGCCTGTTTTGGAATGTCTGATGCCGGAAAGTGAAGCCCCAGATAAGGCAAAACGTTGTCGGAGCATGCCTCTGCAATGACCTGACCGTTCCAGTTTTCATCAAACCGGTAAATCATGACCCTGTCAAACCCTGTGACATCACGAACCAACCCTGCGGCTTCATGGGTGATCAACCCCATTTGGGTATGCGCACGCAAAGAGGCCATTCCGTCGCGGCATCGGTAAAGTAAACGGCTTGCAAGCGCTGCGTCACCGACCGGCTCGATGTCGATCAGCACATGCCCGTTGGTGTTGGTGTGGGCGCGAGCGCTCAGTTTTCTGTCATTCAGAGACACCCAAACGAGAGGCGACACGGCACCGTGTTGCCGTGTCAGCAGGTCAACTGCGGCACCTGCGTCCAAATATTGGCGGATGTTCTGGCCCAATAGCTGCTCTGGCGGCCATCCCAAAATGGCCTCACAGGACGCACTGGCCGCCACAACCATCCAGGACTTGGCATCCAGAACCAGCAATGCGCCATGCGGTTGAACCGCACACGGAAACCGAATCGGCTCTGATTCGCAGTTTGAAATGTCAGTGTTAATCTCGGTCTCCTTGGTGAGGATGCCGTCAGGGATTGTTGGGAACTTTGGCGCAGCATTGTCTGCCAAAAAGCAGGGCGTTGGACTCTGGATGGGTACCTCGCCGCCACGACAACGATTGAAACAACCCACTTTGGATGAATACCAGGAACGCCATGAATTACCCGCTTGCCATCACAACGATCGTCACCGCCAGTCTGTGCCTGGGGGCTTGCGCCCCCACGTCGGGGCTGCGGGTGAGCGATCAAAAAGACCTTGGACAGGTCAAAAATGTCATTTTCTTGCTCAGCGACGGCACAGCCAACGAAGCCTGGCCGCTGGCGCGCTGGGTGAAGGGCAAGCGCTTGGCATCCGACGACATCTTGAGCGGTGCCATCCGCACTTACGGTGCCGACTCGATCATCACCGACTCGGCACCTGGCTCCACCAGCTACGCCACCGGCCAAAAAGGCACTGACAAGGGTATTTCGGTCTATCCGTGGAAAGTGAACATTGCAGGCGTTGATTTTGACCCTGTCAGGCAGTACGTGCCGCTGGCAACACTCCTTGAAGGTGCAAGGCTGAGCGGACGCGCAACCGGCATCGTTGCCACTTCCAACCTACAGCATGCCACCCCTGCCGACTTTTCAGCACATACCCATGACCGCAGCCACTACGCCGACATCGGCGAGCAGCAGGTCTATCAGAACATCGACGTGATGCTGGGTGGTGGACTACAGTATTTATTACCCAAAGGGGTGGGTGCAGGGGTGCGCACGGATCACGAAAACCTGGTCGATGTCATCAAGGCCAAGGGCTACACCTATGTCACCGAACGCGATCAGATGCTGGCTGCAACCGGCCCCAAGCTGGTGGGTCTGTTTGCCAACGACGACATGGCTTACGACATCGACCGAGCTGCTTTTGCACCAGGCGAGCCTTCACTGGCTGAAATGACAGCCAAGGCCATCACCACCTTGAACAGCAGCGACAAAGGCAGGGGCCAGGGATTCTTTTTGTTTGTTGAAGGTTCCAAGGTGGACTGGGCGGCCCACGCCAATGATCCGGCAGGGGTGGTGAGCGATCTGCTGGCTTACGACGATGCCGTCAAGGCAGCGCTTGATTTTGCAAAGGCCGATGGCCACACCCTGGTGGTCAGTGTGGCAGATCACACCACCGGTGGGCTGTCGATTGGCTCTCGCGATGACCCCAAATACGCCACGACCGATGACGACGATGTGGTGATGCCCTTGCGCAAGGCCAGCTTGACCGGCGAGGGTCTGGGCAAATTGATCGACAAAGACCGGTCAGCGGCCCACATTCTGTCTGTCGTTGCCAGTCGGTGGGGCATCACCGATTTGAGTGCCAGCGAAGTGGCATCGATTCAAACCCCACCGCAAGGGGTATCACTTCAGAATGCTCTTGCAATCGTCTTGTCTCGCCGTGCCAAATTAGGCTGGACCACCCACGGGCATACCGGCGGAGACCCCTACCTGTTCTCGTTTGGCCCCGGGCACATCAGCGGCCTTTGGGAAAACGTGGCTATCGGCAAGCATATTGCCCATCAATTGGGCTTTGCGTTTGAGGACATCAACCCGCGCTTGTTTGTCAATGCCGCCCAGGCGCTTCAGGCTGAAGGCTTTGCCACGGTCATCGACAAGAGCGATCCGGGCAACCCAGTGCTGGTGGTTAGCAAGGGAGCCAACCAAGCGCAACTGCCTGTGTCCAAAAATCTGCTGCGGGTCAACGGCCGCAGCATTGAGCTTGAGGGCCTTGTGGTGCTGGCCGAAAAGACAAGCCAGGTCTTTGTTCCACGCCAGGCCATCGAACTGATCAAGACAGAGCTGAAGTAGCCTGGATACCGTGTTCTGGTGTTGGAGCTGACTGAAACGATGGGCCATACCGGTGGCCGTTTGCCGGTGGAAGTCCATTGCTTTTGCTTGATCAGGTCTTGGTAGAGCAGGCCCAGATAGTTCAGGATGCGCACAGCCATACAGGCATCCACGCTGGACTGAAATCCAAGCAAGATGTAGAGGTAGAGCCAGCCGTCATTCAAGCGCAGATGCCAGACGATATCGTCTTGACGGTCTCGCAGGTCGTCTGCCACCTAACTGCCACTGGCAACCTCAAGGGTACTGAAGTCAAGCAGGGCGACCCAAGGCTCATGCACAAAGCCCACCAACAGGTCACGCACCATCTCGGGGTGCGAAAACAGTAGTTTGTAGCTGTTGTCGTGTTGGGTCATGTCAGTGCGATTAGGGTCACCGCTTTTTTTCTGTCAGCACATCCCATCATGTGCATCGTGTGGCCCTTCACGCGCAAGACTGGCGCACCGGGGTAGTCCCCGGCTAATCCAAAACTAAGGATTTCCTGATCCCCTCTCAGGATTTCCTGATTTTTAGCGATTTTCGTGATATACGATCAAAAAATACAACCAACAACCAACAACCAACAACCAACAACCATGATCGCCAATCGCCAATCGCCAATCGCCAATCGCCAATCGCCAATCGCCAATCGCCAATCGCCAATCGCCAATCGCCAATCGCCAATCGCCAATCGCCAATCGCCAATCGCCAATCGCC
>CAIJOK010000117.1 GCA_903822205.1 uncultured beta proteobacterium
CGCCATGGATGTTGCAAGCACCCTGGGTGATGCAAACAAGGTCAATACGGTCTGGAAGTGGGTGGTCGCTGGCACAACACACAGTTCAGGTGCGTGGGCCTTTTATTCACCCAGCATGTCCGATGGTGGCAAGGCCTATGCCGCAGGCAAGGGCTACGACGCACTGACATCCATTCAGGCTGGTGAGGGCTTTTGGGTCAATGCCAAAGCTGGGTTTACGCTCAATCTGCCTGCGGGGTCGTCGGTCAGCTCGGCCAGCTTTGCCACGGGCACAGGCAATCGTTCATTGGTCAAGGGTTGGAACTTGGTGGCCACAGGCGACAAACCCACGCCGCCCATCTTTCATCTGGCCGTGGGGTCCTTGCCGATCAATTTCACCACCCTGTGGGCCTGGGATGCGACCAAAAAGGGCTGGTACTTTTGGGCACCCGACCTGGCCAATAATGGCAACCTGGCGGCTTATCTGACGCAAAAGAGTTACCTTGATTTCGTGACCCTGCCCACTACCCCGGTCGGTACCTTATCGCCCACCACGGGGTTTTGGGTGAATAAGCCGTAGGCCCGTAAACCGCAGGGGGATGGGGTGACGCAGGGCAATTAGGGGGACATGCAATACGCGGCACTGGTTCAGTTGAATGGGATTTTGCTATGCTGTCATGCGAATCATAAAAAGTTCGTCCCAAGGTCACCGTTTAGTCCCCCCTTACGTGCTTTCGTAGCCGTTTAGACCCTCCATACCCAATGTCGGGCGCGATTCAAACAATGTCATTTCACTTAACCACCCCGTCAGGCTTCGCCTGCCCCCCTTCAACGGAGGGGAATGGGGGCAGCGCTGGGTTGATTCCCCTCCTGTGGAGGGGTACGCCGTAGGCGGGGGGGTGTTTATTTTGCTTAAGTTGGCGCATACGGGGGGATAAGAACGTTTAGCACACTCTGAAAATGTGGCGTGCGTGATGCCGATTTGTTCCCCCCTTTGAAAAGGGGGGGGTCTAAACAGTTACTCTTCCAGAGTGGATTTCCTCCAATCCCATTCAACCTATTTTCCTCAGTTGACCGCAAGTGATCTTTGCTAAATTGATAGGAACATTCACAATTTTAGCTTTGATGGCATTCACCTTTTGGGTGAACTCAAAAATAGCCTTAGATCCTTATCATTACTCACTCTTTTGCATCTTTGAGAGTGTCAACTGAGGAATTTAGGTTCAACTGAACCAGTGCCCAGAGATACTTTTCATCCGCTTGCCCAGTGAGGCTAGGGAATCATTGAATTTTTACCGAGGATTTAATTAGATGTTAACTTGTTCAAAAATGTCAGAAATCATGAAAGAATTGGCGATGATGTGTTTTCGTGAAACCAGAGCTGTGCATTCTTCAGAAGCCGTTCATACCTCGCTTTTATTGGCAAACGTTGCATGGAACAGGGCCTTGGGTCAAGATGTACCAGACTATGAAGATTTATTAATGGTATTCACCCGATCAAATCCCAAACTATGGTCAGAGCTTTTACAGGGCAACACGGAATCGCTCATTGAGATCATGAGAAAAGCCAAGGAACAACGGTATCCAGAGGATCGTCGAACTGTTTTAGCTTGCGGCATGCGAGAGGGTAATGTTCGTGTTGAGTGGTGTGACGAAAAAGATTACCCCGAGGCATCGGTACTCGTCGCCAAACGCCTTGCCGCACTGTATAAAAATCAGGCGGTGCCAGTGGGACGATCGAAAACAAGCAAAAAAAGTAAGCGTTGAGTCCCGTTTCCGATTGGATTGAACCGTTCTTCGGAATTGGATAGTACAGCACCGATAAAGTCACTTTACCCTCGCCAACTGGCAACACCGCCGGCATCGCTGCGCTGCACGCGGCCCAAAGCCTCCAGCGTTTGCAGCAGAACAGGCAAAGACTTTTTCCACTGTCCACGGCCCTTAAAGGCCGCCTCTATCTGCGCCAAGGTGACTGCCGTGGGGGTGGCGCGGTCAGCAGTTGTTCGACAGCGCTGATCTGCTCTGGCAAGGTGGCGGGCCAGGGTATGGCGGTTTTTGGGTCGGTGGGGACGGTTGTTTTGCCCTCCTGTTCAGACGACCCCTGTTGTGGCCGATCGACCTCTAAGGCTTGCTGCACCTGCATTGGTTGCTCATTGTTTGAATCTTTATTTGATAGCTTGCTTTGTGGGTTTTGAAAGTCGGGGCGCAGCCAGTGGATGATGCCTTGTTGGTGGATGGATTGTTCTTTGGCCGATAGCGCTCTGCCTTCACGCAAAGCCTGCATCACGTTGACATACAAGGTCGTGCTGGGTACAAAGCCATGCCAAAGTTGTCCAAACGCAGTCTGTAAGCCCTACAGACGTGGTGGGTTTGCGACTTTTCCATTCCCATCATCACTTTTGACGCACCATGTTCAGCGCTGTATGTCAACGTGAGACACCACCAAAGCTCTGCGCGGTGGCCAGTTCGCTGGCTGCGCTGCCGCTCCAGCGGGCAATGAAGTCAAGGGCTGCGCTGGGGCTGGTGTCAGGAACGGGTGTTTGCATTGGCAAGATGATAGCCCCCGTAAACCAGGCACATCACGAGAGACTTCTACGGGACAGCCTTGTTACGCCGACTTGCCGTGCTGCCACAATTTGCGCAGCCACTGCGACAGGTCGTCCATGTAGCAATAGACCACCGGCACCACCACCAGCGTCAGCAGCGATGAGGTCATCACCCCGCCTATCACCGCCTGGCCCATTGGGGCACGCATTTCAGAGCCTTCAGACAGTGCCAGCGCCAAGGGCATCATGCCAAAAATCATCGCCAGCGTGGTCATCAAAATGGGGCGCAGCCTGACCCGAGCTGCCAGCAGCAAAGCATCGTGACGATCCATGCCGTCAGCCCTGGCCCGAATGGCAAAGTCCACCAGCAAAATGGCGTTTTTGGTGACCAGCCCCATCAGCATCACGATGCCGATCACCGAGAACATCGACAGCGTTGAGTTGAACACCAGCAGTGCCAGCACCACGCCGATCAGCGTCAGCGGTAACGCGGTCATCAGGGCCAGCGGCTGCAAAAAGCTCTTGAACTGACTGGCCAAAATCATGTAGATAAACACGATGGCCAGCACCAGGGCAGACAGGGCGTATTCAAAAGCCTCAGCCATGTCCTTGGTAGAACCGCTGAACTTGTAGCCATAGCCCCCCGGCATGGCAATGCTGTCCATCGCGGTTTTGATGTCGGCTGAGACCTCACCGCTGGCGCGACCCGACACATTGCCGGTGATCGCAATCTCGCGGGTCAGATCGCGGCGGTTGATTTGGTTGGAGCCGGTTGATTCGCGCACAGTGGCTATCTGATCCAGCCTTACCGTGCGCAAACTGCCGTCGGCATTGGGGGGCAATGCGGACAGTGCAAAAGGCAGGGCGTTCATGTCGTCCGGGCGACTGCGCCAGGCTGGGTGCATGCGAACGTTCACGTCATAGGTCTGATCATCGGGAGCACGCCAGTTGCCTACGGTTTGGCCAGAGACCAACGTGCGCAGCGCCGACCCAATCTGTGCCACCGAAAGGCCCAGGTCTGAGGCTGCATCCCGTTTGACAGCGATGTCCAGCGTGGGTTTGTCGGCCTTCAGGCTGGAATCAATGTCCACCAGCCCCGTGATGTTTTGCAACTTGGCCATGGCCAAGGCGTTCAGGCGTGACAACTCACCCATGTCCGGCCCCTGGATGGAGAACGCTATCTGCTTTTGGCCGCCCACGGGGTCCAGCAGCCCCACGTGGGTGACGGTGATGCCCGGCACGGATCGCAAACGTTGCCGCAGTTCAACCGCAATGGCCTCCGAGCCACGCGTGCGGTTTTTGCGCTCTTGCAGACGGATGTAAATGCTGGCGTACATCTTGCCCTGGGCCGTGCCGGTGTTGATGGTGGTCAGGGTGTAGCGAACCTCGGGCAGTGACCGGATGATGGCATCCACCTGACGCGCCCGGGCCTCGGTCAGTTCCAGTGACGACCCTGGTGGCGTGTTGAACGTCAGACTGGTCTCCGAAAAGTCAGACTTGGGAACAAACTCAGTGCCCAGCAGCGACACCATCAGCAGGCTGCCGCCAAATATAGCCCCTGCCAGCACCACCGTACCCAATTTGTGCGCCAGCGCCCTGCGCAAAATGGCTTGATAGACGATGACCAGCGCATCCGTGCCATGGTCAAACCACGCTGTCACGCGACCGATCGTCCGGTCATACAGGGTGTTGGATCGCCCCCGCCCGCCGTGGGCTTTGATGCTGGGGTCATGCCAGATGGATGACAACATGGGGTCCAGCGTGAAGCTGACAAACATCGAGATCAGCACAGCAGACACGATGGTGATGCCAAACTGGTGAAAAAACTTGCCGATGATGCCGCCCATAAAGCCGATCGGCAAAAACACGGCGACGATCGACAGCGTGGTGGCAAACACCGCCAGGCCGATCTCGCGGGTGCCGTCCATTGCGGCCACGTACATCCCCTTGCCCATCTGTACGTGCCGGACGATGTTTTCGCGGACAACGATCGCATCGTCGATCAACAGCCCCACGCACAGGCTGAGCGCCATCATGGTGATCATGTTCACGGTAAAGCCAAACATGTTCATCATCCAGAACGTGCCTATCAGGGCGATCGGCAGGGTCAGGCCGGTGATCACCGTGGAGCGCCATGAGTTCAAAAACAAAAACACGATCAGAATGGTCAGCATGGCCCCTTCCAGCAAGGTCTGGCGAACGTTGGACACCGCCACCCTGATCTGCCGCGAGCCATCGGTGACAGGCTGCAATTTAAGGCCTGGCGGCAGTTGTTTTTGCATGTCGGCCAGGGTGTGGTTCAGCCCGTCCACCACGGCGATGGTGTTTTCGTCTTGCGACTTTTGAACGCTGAGCAGCAAGGTGCGCTGACCGTTGTAGAGCGCCAGACTCTCCAGCTCCTGGGCACCATCGGTGACGCTGGCCACCTGGTCCACGCGCACATCGCTGCCGTTTTTGTGTGCAACGATGATCCGGCCAAAGTCCTCGGGCCGCTTGATGCGCGCCGCCACTTGGACCATACGGTCTAATTTTTGGGAACTGACAGACCCCACCGGAATGTCCTGGTTTTCAAGACGCACAGCAGCCGCTACCTGGTCCGGGGTCAGTCCAAAAGACTCCAGCGCTTTAGGGTTCAGGTAAAGGTTGATCTCGCGGTAACTGCCGCCCGCCAAGGTCACGGCCCCCACACCGCGAACATTTTCCAGCCGTTTTTTGAGCGTTTGCGAGGCCCAGTTGCTCAGTTCAATGGCATTCATGGCGCGGCCGCCAGACGATGCATCTGGCAGCACGGCCACTGACCAGATGGCGCGGCTAGACGGATCAAAGCGCAAAACATAAGGCTCTTTGACCTCGGCACGCAGCCAGGGACGCACGGCGGCGACTTTTTCACGCACATCATCAGCAGCTTTACGGCTGTCGATGTGCAGGCCAAATTCGATCACCACCACAGACTGGCTCTCGTACGAGCGCGAGGTCAGGGCATTGATGCCAGCGATCGAATTGACGCTTTCTTCAATTTTTTTGGTGACTTCGGTCTCCACAATCTCGGGCGATGCCCCCGGGTAATTGGTGCTGATCACCACCACCGGAAAATCAACATCAGGAAACTGATCGACTTGCAGACGCTGCATCGAGAACAGCCCCAGCACCACCAGCGCCAACATCAGCATGGTGGCCAATACAGGGTTTTGCAAACTGACACGGGTAAACCACATTTAGTTGGCTCCAGTTTGTGCAGTTTGTCCGGATTGGGATTTGCCCACGGTATGAACCGGTGTGCCTGCACGCAGAATGCCCACCGACCCATCCACCAGCGTGACACCCTCGTCGATACCGCTGACCGCTATCCAGGTGCTGCCCGCAACGTCGCCCCGCGCACCGGTCTGAACCGTCACGTGTTCCACCCTGGACTGTCGCACCACCTGCACATAGGGCTGGGGCCGGTCGGTGCGAACGGCGCTCAAGGGCACGGCAAGGGTGTGGATGCGGCCCAACATGAGACGGCCCACAACAAACACACCGGTTCGCAAACTGCCCGCCTGGTCAGGTGAGACAGCGGGTGATACTGCCAGATAGACCGGCACGGCGCGACTGCCGGCATTGGCCCCAGGGTTGATACGCACCACGCGGGCCGTCACGTCCAGCGATGCAGGGTCCATGCCCAATCGGGCGATCTGCCCCACCTGTACCCGCGCAGCGTCAGTGGGGTTTAGATTGGCTTCCACCTCCAGTTGCCGGTTGTCGGTGATCTCCAGCACACGGGTATCGACAGGCACACGCTCGCCGGGTTGCGCCAGTCGCTGGGACACCCGGCCTGCAATAGGCGAACGCAGCACGGTGTCGTCCAGGGCCTTGACCGCCAGATCAACCCCTGCCCGTGCGGCATCCTGATTGGCCAGGGCAGCATTCAGGGCAGACTGTGAGGACTCCAGCGCAGTGCCAGAGATAAACCCCTGCGCCACCAATGCACGGTTGTTGTCAAAGCTGCGCTGCGCTATTTCAACCTGGGCTTTGGCGGCCACGGCCTGCTGGCGGGCCTGCTGCACACGGGCCTGCGACTCTGTGGCATCGATGCGGGCGACGACCTGTCCGGCCAAAACGGCATCGCCCTCGCGCAGAGTCAAACCTTGCAGTTCACCCGGCACACGGGCCTTGACAAAAACCGTGTGGACAGCTCTGATTTGTCCAGAAATATCGATTCCTTGCGACAGGTCAACCGTTTTTGCCGATGCCAGGTCAGAAGGGGCAAGTTCAAGCGCTACGGCTGTTTGCTGGCTGGTTTGCCAGGCATTGAGGGCAGACTGGCGTTCGGAGCGAGCCATCCAGGTTCGTATCGCGCCAGTGGCAAGCAGTGCCGCAACCACACCGGTGGCAATCCATTTTGTCAGGGGTTTCATCGAGACTCCGTGGGATAAAAGCCTTCGATTGTCCGCGAACAAACCGCCCGTCCAAGAGAGTAGCATCCGCGCCTTTTCCGCTTTGGCATCACTTTGCACAACTTTGCTCAATTTTGCCTTCCGTCGTCCAAGTTCCGATATGCCGATTTACATTCTGAAACGCTTGCTGCTGATGGTTCCAACTTTGTTTGGCGTGCTACTGCTCACCTTTGCAGTGATCCAGTTTGTGCCGGGCGGCCCGGTGGAGCAATATTTGGCCGAAGCCCGATCCGGTGCTGGAACAGGCGCAAGCGCAGAGGGCGGCGGAATGGCCTATCGCGGTTCGCAAGGGGTTGACCCCCAAAAGCTGTTGCAGATCAAGGCGCTGTATGGCTTTGACCAGCCAGTCCCAGAGCGGTTTTGGCGCATGCTGGTGCAGTTTTCCCGCTTTGACTTGGGCGTGAGTTTCTTTCAAAACAAAAGCGTGTCGCAGTTGATCTGGGACAAACTGCCGGTGTCGATCAGTCTGGGGCTGTGGACGTTTTTGATCAGCTATCTGGTGGCCGTTCCCCTGGGGGTTGCCAAGGCCGTTCGGGCGGGTTCGCGGTTTGACTTGGTGACCACCTTGCTGATGCTGCTAGGCTACGCCATACCGGGCTTTGTGCTGGGTGTGGCGCTGCTGGTGATCTTTGGCGGCCAGTTACAGTGGTTTCCGCTGCGCGGTCTGACCAGTAGCCACTGGAACGATCTCAGCCCGTGGGCGCAGGTGACCGATTATTTGTGGCATATTGCCATGCCCGTCACCGCGATGGTTTTGGGCAGTTTTGCAGTCACGGCCATGCTGACCAAGAATGCTTTTTTGGAGGAGATTCGCAGGCAGTATGTCATCACGGCACGGGCCAAGGGCCTGAGTGAGCGGCAAGTGCTGTGGAAGCATGTGTTTCGCAATGCGCTGATCCCTATTCTGACGGGTTTTCCGGCAGCATTTATCGGCGCTTTTTTTACGGGGTCATTGTTGATTGAAACCTTGTTTTCCTTGGATGGTCTGGGGCTATTGAGTTATGAGAGCGTGATCAGGCGAGATTATCCTGTCGTGCTGGGAACACTGTATTTTTTTACCCTGATTGGCCTGATCACCAAACTCATCTCTGATTTGTCATACATGTGGGTTGATCCGAGGGTTAGGCTGGATTAAACAAACAGACTGGATCTGATGCAGCCATGATGCAGCCGTAATGCAGCCACCTGTATTTTTATATTCTATTTATTATGACCCCTTCAGATTTGATTGAACGTTTTGCGGCCCTGCCCCCCTCTGAAACAGCCATTGTTGCCACACTCGCGCTGGTTGGTGAGTTTTTCGACAAGTCCCGCCTTGTCAAGTACCTTCGCCATGCACGCATCAAGTCATCCAAGGGTGTGTTATTTAACATTGATTCTCTCAGTCTCGTCTTGAACGATCTGCTGAAAACGAGCCAAGTCCTCACGAAGGACCTCCGGTGTGTACCTGACCTGGTTGTCACTGCACTTCAGACAGCCAAAAGGCTTGGTATTTTCGACAGCATTTTCGATGCTGTGCTTGTTGCTGAAGACATCAATGCCAGCAGTTTGCAAATTTACACCAACAATTACCGACTGCTGGTCATGCTGCTGCGTATGGTGATGTTGCGCGGCATGCCACTTCAGACTGTCAAGCTACGTGTGCAATCCTGTGCCACTTCTTATCAATTTCGACACATACATCCCTTTGTCGAAATTTTTGCACGGCCTTTTGACCCGGCTTTTTTTGCCATGCTTCACCCCGATGTCCAGCAATATGTCATGGTGACTTTGTTACTGGATTGTCAAAATTACCTTCCCAATGTACCCGTGGTGCGTGATGCTGCACAAAAGTTACTGGCAGCACCGGGTGATCATGACATCGCATTCATTAACGCGTTGGCCGAGCATTACCTGCTCTGTGGACAATTCAGTCAAGCCGTGACTCTGATTGGGCCGCGCAGTGATGCCATTGGGCAAGTGATGCGCAGTGTGGCACTGCTGTGCAGCGGTGATCTTCGTGGGGGCATTGACGGTATTGATGTCGCACTCAAGTTACAGCGTCAGGCAATGGCCAAACGCACGTTTGTTTTTGAGGGTCTGTATGGTTTGATGTATGTGCTGGCCTTGTTACATGTCAATGATGCTGATCACCTCAAAAAATCGCAGACTTACCTTGACCTTGTC
Source organism: uncultured beta proteobacterium (assembly GCA_903822205.1). Lineage (GTDB taxonomy): Bacteria > Pseudomonadota > Gammaproteobacteria > Burkholderiales > Burkholderiaceae_C > Rhodoferax. The sequence continues at coordinate 9,128 of CAIJOK010000117.1, forward strand.
ATGCGCCTGCCAGATGGCGGTCAATCCGGCTTTGCCAAGCTTAAGGATTTGAGTCAGGTTCAAAGTGGTTTGCGTCAAATCAGTGAACTTGAAAATTTACCCTTACCCAACACAGTACTGGCGCAGTTGTTGTATTTTTTGGTAGATTATTGGCTGGATATTCCCATCAGCGCCGACAAAATTCGCCTGTTGGTTCTTTTGTATCAGCAAACCCAACAGGCGGGCTTACTATTTTTGGCTGCCCAGGCAGCAGAGTTACTCGGTCGCATCATCGATAGTACCGATAGTACCGATAGTACCGACAGTGCTCAATATCTTGAAAGCGCCAAAGCCATGCGACAGGAATATTGCATGGTTTGCATGGTCAGTTGGTTTGAACGACAAGAAACGTGGCAGCGCCAATTGGCGGCACTGGCAGGTCTGATACCAGGGGCCAAACAATCTGCAACCGGACAATCACAAACCCGTTTGGTTTGGCAGTTGTACTTGGTCGATCAATTTGTCAGCCTTTCGCCCTACGAACAAAAGCGCAAAGGCACTGGAGCATGGAGCAGTGGCCGCGCAGCGGCCCTCAAACGATTGTGTGAAGATGCCAGCACGATGGATTTTTTGACACCCCAGGATCAACAGATTTGTGCTGGCATTCGAAAAGTGCGCGCCGGTTACTATGGTGGCATCAATTACGAGCTGGATGACAACGCGGCATTGAACGATCTGATAGGTCATCCTGCGGTATTTTGGCGGGACATGCCCAATGTCAGGGTCGAAATTTTGCGTGGTGAGCCAGAACTTGAAATCAAAAAAACCAGTGCTGACACGCTCACATTGAGATTGCAACCCTCTTTGGAGGATGTCAAAAGCGGCGTGGTGATCACCAAGGAAACGCCCACGCGCCTGCGTGTGATTGCCGTCACGGACGAACACCGACACATCGCCGCCATCCTGGGCAAATCGCTCAAGGTGCCTGCACGCGCCAAAGAGCAGGTTCTGGATGCCATTCGTTCCATCTCTTCCCTCATCACCATCCAATCAGACATCGATGTCCTGCCGTCCAACGCCGAGCAAGTGGAGGCCGACAGCCGTTTGCATGTTCATTTGATGCCTTATGGGGCGGGCCTCAAACTGCACATTCTGGTGCGCCCTTTTGCAAACGATGGCCCCTATTACACGCCAGGCGCGGGTTCTGAAAGTGTCATTGCCGAGATTGCCGGAAAGCCCCTACAGGCACGGCGCAATTTGACCAGCGAAGTGCGTGCTGCCAAAAAGTTGGTGGCTTCTTGTCCGGCATTACGCGATGCGGTTGAAAATCATGGCGAGCGAACGGTTGAAGAACCCGAGGACTGTCTGGAACTGTTGCTGCAACTTCAAGACCCCTCCAACAAGGTGGTGATCGCCTGGCCTGAAGGTGAAAAATTCCGTGTGAGCCGCGCCATGGACACCTCACGTTTTTCCATGTCCATCAAGCGCCATCTGGACTGGTTTGCAGCCAGTGGCGAGTTAAAGCTCGACGACGACAGTGTGATGGACTTGATGAAACTGCTCAACCTGACCGCCGAGGCCAAAGGGCGTTTTATCCCGCTGGGTGACAACCAATTTTTGACGCTGACCGAAGAGTTTCGCCGTCGTCTGGACGATTTGCGCGCCTTGTCTGATCGCCATGGCAACGAGGTTCGCGTCCACACACTGGCCGCATCGGCGCTTGAGGACCTGGCGGGCGCTGCTGCAACACTCAAGGCCGATAAACACTGGAAAGAACACTTGGTTCGTTTGCGCGAATTAGACAAGCTTCAACCCACGCTCCCCGGCACTTTGCAGGCGGACCTTCGCGACTATCAATTGAGCGGTTTTAACTGGTTAAGCCGTCTGGCGCATTGGGGTGTTGGTGCTTGTCTGGCAGACGATATGGGGCTGGGCAAAACCCTACAGGCCCTGGCTCTGCTGCTTTCGCGTGCGCCAGAAGGGCCCGCGCTGGTGGTCGCACCCACATCCGTCTGTACCAATTGGATCAGCGAAATCGGTCGCTTTGCACCGTCCCTGAGGGTCATCCTGTTTGGTGCAGGAAACCGTCAATTGACACTGACTGACCTTCAGCCGCTCGATGTGGTGATCGCCAGTTATGGTCTGCTGCAACAGGAAACCGAACGGTTTGGTGCGATTCAATGGCACACCATTGTGCTGGATGAAGCGCAGGCCATTAAAAACCACCAAACCAAGCGATCACAGGCGGCCATGGCTTTACAGGGTAACTTTCGGATGATTTGCTCAGGCACACCGCTTGAAAACCATTTGGGCGAATTGTGGAATTTATTCCGATTCATCAACCCCGGGTTGCTGGGGTCACTTGAACAATTCAACGAGCGCTACGCCAACCCCATTGAACGGCTGCAAGATGCCAACGCACGCAACCGCTTGCGCAGGCTGATTCAACCCTTTATTTTGCGGAGAACCAAGTCGCAGGTACTCTCTGAGTTGCCATCGCGCACCGAGATTCTGCGGCAAGTGGAACTATCAACCGAAGAAACGGCACTGTACGAAGCCCTGCGCTTACAGGCGTTGGAACGCCTGTCCAACACAGATGCCAACGACGGACAGCGACACATCCAGATTTTGGCCGAGATCATGAAGCTGCGCCGCGCATGCTGCAACCCGCAACTGGTTGCCCCCGCATTGGGCTTGCCCAGCAGCAAACTGGCGGCTTTTGGTGAACTGCTTGACGAGCTTTTGAGCAACCACCATAAGGCTCTGGTATTTAGCCAGTTTGTCGATCATCTGGGTTTGATTCGCACATATCTGGATGAGCACGGCATACGCTACCAATACCTGGATGGTTCTACGCCCATGCAGGAAAGAAAAGTTCGCGTGGATGCGTTTCAAGCTGGCGAGGGTGATGTTTTTTTAATCAGCTTGAAAGCGGGTGGCACAGGCTTAAATCTGACGGCTGCCGACTATGTGATCCACATGGACCCCTGGTGGAACCCCGCCGTGGAAGACCAGGCCTCTGACCGTGCGCACCGCATTGGTCAAACACGCCCCGTCACCATCTACCGATTGGTCGCCAAGATGACCATTGAAGAAAAAATTGTCGATTTGCACCAGCACAAACGCGCACTGGCCGATAGCTTGCTCGAAGGCAGTGATTTGTCAGCCAAGCTGTCGGCTGACGACATGATGCTGCTGTTGCAAGAAGATCGTTTGACACCATAAAACGGCGTTGGCTGCAAACATTGCATGCACTGTGCGGTTGTAAACGACATACAGCGCAAGGTGATCGTCTTTGCATGGGTGAACGACGAGGACACCAAGCGTGCCCTGACGTAAACCCGCTGTGCCAGTACCCAGGATTTTGGATCAGATGCATCCTGCAAGACATTAAGCATCTGCGTCATTTCGTCCAAGAACACGTTTGGTGTGCAATCGTCGCGAACTGCCTTGCACGCCAAATGCGTTCAGTGATCATTGCCAAACCCACCTATTGAAAGCCAAGACGACTTCATGAATTTTTCAACACGATGTGCATCAGCAGATCATCCAGCACTGAGAAATCGATTTTCTGATGGGTTGGTGGACTGACCGATTCAAGGCGTGTTAACTCTGTATCGATAAACTGGTTAATCAATGGCCAAGGTCTCCCATATTGCGATTCACGAGCCTGTCGCTTATGGTCAAGCAGTTCATCAATGGATTGCTGTAGGGCTGGATCGGTTACCAAAGCATCTACCAGGTCAGAAAACCGGATGGGCGCAACACCACGCCCCTGCTCCACCCACAGGGTAGCCAGCAATGGCCGCAAGACGTAAAGGTATCTCTTCAGTCGAACGGTCTCACCACGCAGGTACTCATGGTAGTTCCCGCGAGCCATGTGGATGTAGTGATGGAAGGATCGCTCAGACTGATGGGTTTGCTGTGCAGCCTCCCGAATTTGCGCTAGAAATGACTCATCAGCTCGGTACACCACCGGCGAATTCAGCCATTCAATCAGTGTGGCATTGCCTTTTTTCATGAGGCCCAAGGCTTTGCGCAACTCCCAGCCGTTGATGTCAAGGTCGCCATTGATGGGCATCTCGATCACGTCGCGGGCATGGCTGACCTGCAAGTACCAGGGCAAGCGATGCACATAAATAAAGCGAACGTCATAGTCACTGTCCGGTGAAGCGAAGCCCCAGCCCCTGCTGCCGGATTCACAGGCGTATAAGACCGTCACATCGTGTGTTGACTCGATCCTCTGAATTTGCGCAACTATCTCGGACTTCATCGATTCCGATACGGGGTGGTTTGTTTCCATGGTTAATGCAATGCGAAAAGCAATCAGCCTTTCACACAGACCACCTGCTTGAGCGTGTGCAAAATCTCAGTCAGGTCAGCCTGATTGGCCATGACCTGATCGATGTCCTTGTAGGCACCCGGAATCTCGTCAATTACATCCTTGTCCTTGCGGCAAATCACTCCTTGTGTCTGCGCCACCATGTCGGCCACAGTGAACTGCTTTTCAGCGGCGGTTCGACTCATCTTGCGTCCGGCACCATGGGCGCTTGAACAAAAGCTCTCAGGGTTTCCCAGTCCGCGCACAATGAAACTGCGCGCACCCATGCTGCCCGGAACAATGCCCACGTCACCGGCGCGGGCACGAATGGCCCCCTTGCGGGTGACCCAAACGTTTTCACCATAGTGGTGTTCTTGCGCCACATAATTGTGGTGGCAGTTCACGGCCTCGGTCGTGACAGTAAACGGCGGCAAGTGACGCTGCAAGGCGGCCAGCACCAATTCCAGCATCGAGGTGCGGTTTTGCATGGCGTAGTCTTGCGCCCAGTGAACCGCTTCGACGTAATCGGCAAAGTGCTCAGAGCCTTCAGGAAAATAGGCCAGGTCACGGTCAGGCAACTGAATCATCCAGCGTTCCATGTCTTTGCGCGCCAAGGCAATGAAATAACTGGCCATCGCGTTGCCAATGCCACGGCTGCCCGAGTGCAACATCACCCATACCTGGTTGGTTTCATCCAGGCAGACCTCAATGAAATGATTTCCACCACCAAGCGTACCCATCTGGTTGGTCCACTTGGAGAACTTGCCAAACGCTTTGAGCAGTTCAGGATGCCGATCAGTCAATGATTTCAGGCCGGGATCGAACGGTTTGGCAGCCTCCACCAGAACACGTTCATCACGGTGTTGGTTACGACCAACCGGAACATCACGGCAAATCTGGTTGAATACCTTTTGCAGTGCTTTCTCATCAAGCGCATTGGCGGTTAGCGACAGACGTGCCGCCACCATGCCACACCCCAGATCCACACCGACCGCCGCCGGAATGATGGCTTTGTGGGTGGCAATCACCGAACCGATAGTGGCACCAATGCCCAAGTGGACATCGGGCATCGCCGCCACATGGTGGTGGATAAACGGCAGACTAGCGATATTGCTCAGTTGCGCACGCGATTTGTCATCGACCTCGTCAGTCCAGATTTTGACAGGGACTCGCCCGTTGGTTAAAACTTCTTTCACCGGCATGATGCTCTCCAATAGTTGTGATGCAGCGGCAACTTGTCCAAGTGACTGCTGGATTGTTTCGATCTCAAGGCTCAAACAGTGAGCCTTGATCTGACCTGTTGCAAATATTTGTGTTGACTCACTTTGGCCGATTGACGCGCCCATCTTGATTGCGCCCCAACGCGGCTTGCCAGCCAGTCATGCACATCACCACGGATGTTGCGTCCTGCAAGCAGGAAACCTTCAAACACAGATGGCGCATACGGTGCAAACAGCAGCGGCATTCGTGCCTCTTCAGGCGTACGGCAGGCCTTTCGGCCATTACACGCTTTGCAAGCCGACACCACATTGAGCCAATCGTCGACACCCCCTTGGGCTGTGGGCACAATGTGTTCACGGGTCAAATGCCTGTCGTCAAAATGCCCTCCGCAATAGGCACAGGTCATGCGATCCCGCTTGAACAACTTTGGGTTGCTCAGGCTCGGCACTGCGTCAAACAAGTTCACACGCGAGGCTCCGGTGGTGGCAACAATGGCATGCACGTCAATTCTGGATTGCAAACCGGTGACCGCGTTGGTTCCGCCATAAAGCGTGTGGATGACAGAGCCTACCGTCCACGCAACGCTGTCTGTCGCGTAGTGAGTGGCGGCATCTTCAGGCGTGATCCATTCTTGGGGCATGCCACGTACATCGAGTTGCAAAATCTGAACCATCATGTCTCCCTTGTGTTCACCATCTTCATCATCGAAACGTTCTTTAACAATGAATGTCATGCAAAAGTGGCGCGGTATGGGGGATTCAAACCCCCGGCTTCGCCCTAGACAGGGGCGCACTCTAATCACTGAGTTAATACCGCACGAATTGGAATGGGTTGACTTATCAGGATCGAACTGATGACCACCGGGATCACAACCCGGGGCTCTACCGCTGAGCTAAAGCCAACATCAAAATGGCTCCGTACCGAGGCATCGAACCTCGCTCTATGCTGGTTAACAGCCAGCCGCATACACCCTGTTTGCTTGTACGGAATAAATGGCGCGTCTGGAAAGATTTGAACTTCCCACCCCCTGGTTCGTAGCCAGGTACTCTATCCAAATGAGCTACAGACGCATGAAAACTGAAAAATGGAGCACGGGGCGAGAATCGAACTCGCGTGAGGTTTCCCTGTCGGATTTGCAGTCCGATGCCTTCGACCGCTTGGCTACCTGTGCAAAATTGGAAGCAGAGGCTGGATTTGAACCAGCGATTTCGAGCTTATGAGACTCGCGAGGACGGCCAGACTCCTCTACTCTGCAAAAGTGGTCGTTAAATTTGTCGATTTGGTCGGTGTACGAAGATTTGAACTTCGGGCCACTGCGCCCCAAACGCAGTGCTCTGACCAGGCTGAGCTACACACCGAAACTGGTAGATGCGACTGGACTTGAACCAGTGCGCGCCGCCTTATGAGGGCGGTGCTCTGCCGCTGAGCTACGCATCCGTTGGAATTTCATTTCGTCAGTACTCACAGCGCACGGTCACGCAAAATGACGTTCCCGGCCTGGCACGCTGCATTGAGATCACTCCTTTTCAAGAGCAACACCAACACATTTCAGCCGGGGTCCAGATTTCCTCGCGACGGCCTATTTGCAAACACTGACGAAATGAAGCGAGAGGCTGACTTTGTGATCGCCTCCTGCACATTTCGGTTGGTGCAATTAAAACAATTTGCACCAACGCATGACACCCAATTGTTAAAGAACGTACGCTTTGCAGATTTGATGATCTGAAAAGCAAAAAACCCGGATCAGTTGCCTGAGTCCGGGTTTAGGTAGGGGATTTACCTGTGAGGTGCTACACGCCACCTCCGCCGGGACTGGGACTAAACGATGTTTCAAATGAGTTCATCGGCAACTGGCTGATGAGTTCATTTGAAATGGCGCTTGGGGTTGGGTTAAACATGGAATGCGTGCAATCTCGGTACGTCTTATTGAGCGCGCACGAGCCTGCCCATGGTTTTGACATGGTTGGCAGAGGGTGGGGGGCTTGGCGTATCACGATGAGTCTCTATGTGTGTTGAAAGAATTTGATTGAAAAATTTAAGATAGCGAATGGTAAACGATGTTTACCTAAAAAGTCAACGGTTTTGAAAATTTCAAGAAATATTTTTCTCTTGTCGCTTCAACACGTCACCCATCTTCTTGAACAGTTTGGCGCGTGATCCCGGTGCCGCTACATAGGCTCGCTCAGCCATATCCAAAAACTCCAGCAACTCAGCCGACTGGTTGGCGTTGTCTGCTGCTGGTGCTTCGTGCGTACCATGCGCTTCATCCATCCACCCTTTCGCCTTGCTACACAGCACCTCGATCTGCCTGGCCAACTTGTCACCAATCGTTCTCGCACCTGATTTCATTCCTGAAAAATAGGTGTTGTGAACCTGTATCAGCGCTGCAAATTCACGGTCTAAACCGTTGATTTGCTGGGAGGGTGACTGCACCATGCGCGTTAACACAAATTCAGAAAACAACTGCAACAGGTTGGCACGGCGAACGGATGGGCGATCAGGAATTTTCATTCCTGGATTGTCACATAGTCAACGATGTTGACTTCAATCGACTTAAGCGCCAAGCATGACAGCGGATGGACTATGCAGCCTTCCGGGATCAAAAACTGCGCCTGTCATGAGTTGCGAAAAATTTTCTCAAATCGCCAGATTGGTTTAGCCTCAATAGACCAGTGCTACGAACCCAATGACAAGCCCACACCTTGATTGACCATGCACCGTTATTGTGCGAACTCGAACCCAGATTTGCTGGCATCGCATGCGGCCCCATTCATGTCACGACTGGAGATCATTCTGGGTCGCGAGAAACTTGATTTTTTATCGTTCCCACGCTCCTGCGTGGGAATGTTTTCCAAAACGTTCCGGCATCAACGACTGTTCAAAGCGCATTCCCACGCAGGAGCGTGGGAACGAAAACACAACAAAATCGTCATTCCCGCGAAGGCGGGAATCCAGTGTATTTGCGTGTTCAGGGATGCACAGGAAGTCTGGATTCCCGCCTTCGCGGGAATGACGGTGAGGGGGGTCTAAACGGGTACAAAGCGTCGCTGCCAAATCGAAAAGCAAGTGAGCCGGAATCCTTTGCCACCCCGGCTCTGAAGTCATTGTCTCAACTGTGCAGGGCAAAGCTACGGACGACAACTTCAAGATGCGCCGACTGGTGTCAAGCCCAGCCCATCGCAGGTTTCCACTCCTGAGCGCAGGCTAACTTTATCACTCCAGCACACCTACCCAAAAAAAATTTCACACAACTCAATTAAGCCACTTCCATAAGTACATAAACAGTGTTCTAATGTTCACCATGTCGTCCAACACCGTTCCATCACCTGATAACAGCTATCCGCTCGCCGATTTGTGCGTGCTTGCGGATTTTCCCATTCGCACGGTTCGCTACTACGTCCAGGTTGGGCTGGTTGACCGGCCACAAGGTGAGACCCGCGCTGCCCGCTACGGCACAAAGCATCTGGAGCAACTGCTGTTGATCAAAAAGTGGACGACAGCGGGGGTGTCTCTGGATCGCATTCGCGAACTGCTCCAGGGCGAACCTGCACCTGTACCCCCGCGACAAAAAGCCATTGGGTCGGTTGAGGTGTGCAGCCATTTGACGGTGGCAGATGGCATTGAGGTGGTGATTGAACCTGGCCGTGCCAATTTGTCTCCTGAGCAGGTACGCCATTTCATCCAAGGGGTGATGGCGGTGTTTGCCCAGGTCACCAACCTGCAGGCGGCCGATTCAACCCGTGAACAGAAATAAACGCAAATCTTGATGGAGAACGAAACATGAGTCAACGTGAATGTGCAAACTTGGTCACCCGTCATGGCGAACCCGTGATGCTGCAAGGTGTGACGGCTTCGGGTGATCTCAAAGGGCTGTTGTTTGAGGCCAGCATTCTTCAGCGGTTTTGCAACCCGACTGACAAGAACATGGAGGTGGTTTATACCTTTCCGCTACCTTGGGGTGCAGTTCTGTTGGGCATTGACGTTCAATTGGGCAACCTGCATCTGACAGGTGCCGTGGTTGAAAAGAAAATGGCCGAAGCGCGCTACGAAGAAGCACTGTCGCAAGGCAATTGCGCCATCATGCTGGAAAAGAACCATGATCAAAGCTACAGCCTGAACCTTGGCAATCTGGCAGCCCAAGAAAGTTGCGTCATTACGCTGCGCTACGCCCAAACCCTGCAATTTGAACAACACGGCCTGCGTTTGCTGATCCCCACCGTCATCGCCCCACGCTTTGGTGACGCTGTGACAGAGGGCAGAATGCAACCGCATCAAGCCCCCGTTCATAGCCTGACCGTGGAATATCCATTCACGATCGAATTGCGCTTGCATGGTGATCTGGCCCGCGCCCGGGTTGCATCGCCAAGCCACCCGGTCGGGATTGCCCACACAGTCACAGACGGAGCAAGCGTCCTGACCGTCTCACTAGGTCGCAGTGCATCACTCGATCGGGACTTTGTGCTGGTGATTGACCAGTTGGCAAATGAATCAACAGCCGTTCTGGCGCGTGACAGGGTGGATGCAGATGGCATCGTAGCGATGGCCAGTTTTTGTCCTCGCATTCCTGCATCTGATGCCACATTCACAACCGTCAAAATTTTGGTTGACTGTTCGGGTTCCATGGGCGGTGACAGCATTGCAGCCGCCAAACGTTCGTTGTATGCCATCGTTGGCCAATTTCAAACAGGTGATAAATTTTCGTTGTCGCGGTTTGGCAGCACTGTAGAGCATCTGTCTCGTGGCCTTTGGTCGGTGACTGACGCTACACGCCGCGCCGCGCAGCAATGGGTTGATACATTGGATGCCAACTTGGGTGGCACAGAGATGGAGTTGGCTTTGACATCAACCTTTGCCTTGGCCCACACTGAGCCTTGTGACGTTTTACTGGTGACCGACGGTGAAATCAGCGCCATCGACCCAACCATTGATGCCGCTAATTCCTCTGGTCATCGGGTCTTTGTCGTGGGCATTGGCAGCAGCCCAGCCGAAACCCACTTGCGTCGCCTGGCAGATGCCACTGGTGGCGCGTGTGATTTTGTGGCACCAGGTGAAGCGGTCGAACCTGCCATTTTGCGGATGTTTGCACGGCTGCGCTCCCCCAGGCTGAACGACGTGACGGTGGTCTGGCCAGAAGGATTCACCCCAGAATGGGTCACCGGCATCCCGAAGTCGGTATTTGATGGCGATACAGTGAACCTGTTTTCTATGGCAAAGCAAGCCCCTGTTGGCGCAGTTCGCCTGATGGGGCGCGTAGTGAATGACAGCGCGTTGGTTGAAATTGGCTGTGCGCAGTTCAGTGATGAGGTGGAGCAAAGTGACACCTTGTCGCGGGTAGCGGTGGCTGAACGATTGCTGGCAAAAAATACGTTCGTAATGGTTGGCGCAGAAGCATTTATCAAAAACCTGGCCACCGCATACCAGTTGGTGACGGAACATACCAACTTTTTGATGATTCACGAACGCGCCGAATCAGACAAACCCCAGGATATGCCAGAGCTTCATCAGGTCAGCCAGATGATGGCTGCTGGTTGGGGTGGTATGGGTGCCGTGTGTGGCGTGTGTGCGCATGAGTCTCTGTCTATGCCGTACCCTGCAGCAAGTCTTGCCCGAGCCATGTTTAGACGTTCGGCCAGCCGTGATGATTTTGAAATCCCAGCATATTGTCTGAAGAAATCGACCCGCAATTCAGTTGATCGGCGCAAGCCCATGTTGAAAGCAATCGCCAAAAAAATTGGCCAAACACCCCTGTCACTGTGTTCATGGTTGCGATCAACGCCTGAAATCAACTGGCCTAGCACTTACCTTGAACTGCGAGATTTGAGTGTTGTTCCGTGGGTTGTGGAGTGGCTAGAGATTGATTTTTTCAAAAAACACGCCTCGACGGCAACTGAGCCAATCGTTGTCAGATCGTTTCTGCACGTGATGGCCAGGCGTGAAACCTTTGTCATGCTGTCCCAGACCCAGGAGGCAGTATTGGGCAAAAAAGGCCGTGTGAAAAAACTGAAAGGTCTGTTTGCAACCGTGCATGGCGAAAGCGACGTAGGTGTGGACGCGCAACTTGTCACAGAAATTGCACACGCACTGCAAGGCATGACCGCTTCGACCTGGCCAGATTGTGTGTTTGACTTGTTCGCCATGGACTGAGGATCGTTTGATGTAAGACGGTGTGCACAATCGTCATGTTGAATTTGTATTCAATCACGCACAGTTTGTCGCCTCAATTGAAAAATTTCTGGAAACGATCCGTGATTTGGTAGGGTCAGATGTCCATCGCTATGACTGGCCGGTTAACACAATGGTGTGCTGCCCGACAAGGCTACACAGTACGCTCGCGCCGCAAGCGCTTTTTTTCCTGCTTGACCTCGTACATGAGGTGGTCCGCAGCTTCGATAAACTCATTTAGCGAACCGAATTCTCCTTTGTTGTAACTCAACGCGCCCCAACTGATCTCAAAGGGAAACGGACTGCCTTCTGAACGCTGTTCAAGCTGCGTGCAGATGCGGCTCATGATGCGTTTTGCTTCAGCCAATTCGCAATCGCTCATTACCACCAAAAATTCATCACCGCCCACCCTGCAAACCAAATCGATATCGCGTATCGCGCTGCGTATCGATTCGACCACGCCCACAATGAGCTGATCGCCAAACTTGTGCCCGAGACTGTCGTTGGTCGTTTTGAGATTATCAACATCGACATAGGCCATGGTCAGATCACGCACATCACGCTGATTCAGCCTGATACGATCTTCCAGAATCCTCAACCCGGCACCACGATTAAAGGCACCAGTCAGCGCATCGTAGGTGGCTTGTAACTCCAGTTTGCGATTTTGCTCGAGTATCTCCTGATTCTTGGTTTCAATGATCAAGTTCAACTTAACCAGCTGCTTTGTTGAGCGAACCTTTGACCAATGACCGAGGAGGGAGACCAATATGGCGAAGATGTTGAAGGCTCCTCCGTAAATCAAAATTTCCGAAAAAGAAAAAGGGCTTTTCAGAAAATTCCAGAATACATAACTGGTCATGAAAAATAAAGCCGTGCATATGCTGAAGCCTAGGGGATAGGTCAACAGTGCCAGAGGCAGGATGAACATGGCCACACTAAGGTTCACGTTCGCGGCAATTAAGTGCATGGGATTTGCGTAAAGGGAGACAAAGTAGCTTAGATGCAAGGCGTTAAAGACAAAGAAGATCGCCCAGACGGTAATTCCGGAAATGATCTTTTGCAAGAAAAAAACTATTAAAACAATGCCACAAAGAACATCAAGTAGCCTCCAAACGACCATTTGAGACCAGAGCAAAGGCAATGTGAGATAGTCGTATCCGATGTATGCAATCACTGCCAAGCAGATGGCAACAATAAAGGCAACTAAATGTTTTTCGTTTTGCGCGGTGATCTCGCGTTGGCATAGCTCTTGGAGATATTCTGCGCCAAACACGGAATCAGCGGGACGCTGCGTCTTGATAGTCGATTCTGTTGATGTGGCGATTGGCATATTCGCGAATAGTTACTTTGTTTTTGATCGGCATTGAAACCGAGTTTTGAAAGTCAGAAACCTGTTCACTTCGGGGATGGACAATTCAGCCGTATCAGTGCTGGAATACTTCAATGTGCCGAACGGATTACATCAAAACCGGGTCTAACGCAAGGAAAGAATCCCGCACCGATCTGCGCTTGATTGCACGCCAGCGGCAAAAAAACTTGTCGCTGTGCCCCCCATAAACGGTCGCCTTTCATTTGGCGCTATTTCCAACGCAGCGGTTCAATATCGACATGGTTTTTGTCATCGCCCAACATCAAAACACCTTCTTGCAGCGTTGCCTGTAGGTTCATGCTGCGCTGTGCCAAGGGTATCAAGGCCTGTGTGACATTCGGGATGCGCCAGACCTGTAGGTTTTTCATTCGCAAGAGTTTGTGCTCCATGCCGCGCCACCAAATCTCTGCGGACTGGCCAAAAGCGTACAAGATCACCGCATCAGAGCGGGCACATGCTTTGGCCAAAGGCTTGTCTTCGGGCTGCCCGACTTCAATCCACAAACGGGTCAGACCGGTAAAGTCACGCAGCCACACGTCAGGCTCATCCCGGTCTGACAGCCCGGCACCAAAAGCTATCGTTCCATCACCTGCGCAGACGCTTTGCAATTGGTGCGCCTGTAGCGCCATCGCGCACAGCCGCACCATCATGCGTTCGTCAGTTTCGCTGGGGTGGCGCGCCAGGGTCAGCGCATGGTCGGCATAGTAACCGTGGTCAATGTCTGCAATTTGCAGACTTGCTTTGAAGATGGTGGATTTGGTGGCCATGGACTTGGTGTCAACAGTGTTTGCACACGATGCCAACTGTTGACGGACCCACCATCATAGTTCACGCAATTGCATGCAGTCATGATTTCATTTAGACAGCAGAAACCATTGCTGCTGAGGAATTTCATGTGTAACACCCGTTGTAGGTGTTGAACTGACTGGTCAATCAGTCCTTGCACTCTCACAATCCGAATTTGGCGTAGTACTGTGCAACAGCAGGTGTATTTGCAATGCGTTGCATGTGGATATTAAGCTTGGGGGCAAGCCTCTCCACAAGATCGGTTGGCACATGATCCAATCGGCCAGAGTTGAGGCCGCGCACATAGGCAAACACTTTCAGGTCAGCAATCGTCAGGCGAAGATCGGCAAAATACTCGCCACCATGCGCCTGCAACTGGCTTTGCAACCAGCGTAAATACATTGTTAGAGGCCCGTTTACCAGTGCAGTGCGGGCTTCCTTCAAGGCTTCACCGGTCATGCTGTACGTAGGCCCCATTTTGATGTTGGCATCTTCCACCGCACTCATCACTTCGTCGCACAGCAATGCTTGAAAAGGATCGGTAGGGTACAAACCTGCAAGTTTGCCCACGTAGCGCGTCATGGCATCGCTTTGGGTTACCTGAATGCCATCCACGTGCAAAGTGGGTAATTGCCCAAAGGGCGTGGACTTGCGCACCTCGGCAAAGTCTGCGTGGGAAATGCGGCAGTCCTCAAAGGCAATATTGCCCATGTGCATTGCCAGGCGTGCGGGTTCAGCACGCCCGCCATGAATATCGAAATAGGTGAGTTTGATTTGGCTCATGATGTGGACCTGTAAAAATTTGCTCTAAGCTCGCACGGAAAGGGACGTGCATTCTATGCCGGCATCCGTGTATTTCTGTCGTCGACTCATCCCGCTCCAGTACCCATGGGTTTGGCAGAACAGACTTGAACCCGGTGTGACACGATCGCTCTTCGCGTCACTTGGCGCAGCAAGACCACCAGTCCCACAGCAGCAATGGTGAGGCCCACTATCAGCGCTATCCAAAAGCCAGCAGCCCCCATAGGCTTTGTAGGTTTGAAGGGCATCCAGCCCGGGGCCAACCCCAAGGTGACACCCAGCGGCAGCGCAAACACCCAAAAAGCCGTCAAGTGGATGACCATGGGCGTATGGGTGACTTTGTAACCGCGAATGGCACAACTAATCACCACCTGTGTGGCATCAGACAACTGAAATAGCGATGCCAAAAATAGCAGTTGGGCCGTCAGGGCAATCACAGCAGCATCACGGGTATAGGCACTGGCAATTTGTGTGCTGAATAGCGCAATCAGCACCGCAGAGATGACCGCAAAACCCATACCCAATAGCACACCCACCCAGGATTGGTAGCGCGCCAACGTCGGATCGTTGGCACCCAGCGACTGCCCCACCCTTGTGAGCAGCGCCAGACCCAGACTGAGCGGTACCATGAACACCACCCATGAAAAATTCAACGCGATCTGGTGCGCCGCCACCTGAAGACTGCCAAATTTAGCAATCAAAAGGGCTATCAGGCAAAAAGCGCTTGTTTCGGCAAAATGGGTCACACAGATGGGTGTGCCCAGTGCCAGCAAGGTTTTGATGTGCGTCCAGTTGGGTCTCTCAAATTGCCCCAGTGGCCAAGTGCTGCGGTAGGCAGGCGATCGACGCATCCACCACAGCAGTGCCAGCAAATTGAATGACACCGTGATGAGCGTAGCCCAGGCACAACCCAAACCGCCCAGACGTGGAAACCCCAACATGCCAAACACCAACAGCCAGTTGATGGTGATGTTGAGCAGCAGGCTCAAAAGCGCGATCACCATCAGCGGCTTGGTCTGGTTCATGCTGGTGCTATAGCCATACAACACCCGATAAACCGCAAACATCGGCAACGCCAGACTGGTGATCCAAACAAAATCAATCGCCAGCTCGTGTACCTTGGGCTCAAGCTGCATCTTGTCAAACAACATCACAGACCCATTGGCCAACACCAAAGCCAGCAGACCCACACCCAACGCTTTCCACAGCGCCTGACGAACCATGGAAGGCACAGTGCTCAATTGACCTGCGCCCACCAGATGAGCCACGACGGGATTGATGGACATCAACATCCCCATGACGCTGATCATCAGCAAATTCCAGATGGATACGCCCAGCGACACACCCGCCAAGTCTTGGACGCTGGCATGGCCTGCCATAGCCACATCGACCACCGCCATACCCACCATGGCCATTTGTCCCACCAAGATGGGCCACGCCAGATGCCATAGCGCGAGCACCTCAGCCTGAAAACGACTGCGCTGCATGGGACATCTCATGCGTTGCGAAAGAAAATAAATCAAAAGTTATAGCATTCCGTGCAGACTGTCAGGCGTTTGTGTTTTTGACCAAGGTGCCGACCTGTTGACTGAACCACATTAGAACATCACAAGTTTGGTAATCGTTTAGACCCCTCACCCTAACCCTCTCCCCAAAGGGGAGAGGGCCGGGGTGAGGGGTAACATCACACTGGATTCCCTCTTGAGCGAGAATGACGGCGGGGGGTCTAAACGGTTACGCCCCAAGGTCTAAACGGCTACGTTCTTTCACGTTAACATGCTCTGGCGACATTCAAATATCGAAGCGAGGATTTGGCCAAATGACCACTGTCCACCGCATGTGACCTTTGTTTGCAAGGCAGATAACTGGTCGGCTCGCATGGCGTTTTCAATGGTTACCTGCCAAATTGAATTGATTGACATCAAGCCAACAAAAAATGCACCCAGTTGGGATTTGGTGAATGAATTGGCACATCAGGTTATTACCCATCTTGACCAGTGCCGTGATCGCTGGTGGATAACGCAAAACACCGTCTGTCTGGACAATAAAAAAGTACGGCGACTTGCGGTCGGTGTGGTGAAAATGGGTGATGAGTTAAAACCAGTGGGTGTTGTGATTTCAAAAACGGCAACATACCAGTCTGGCGGTGTAACGGCTCAGATCAAGTGGGCCGATGGATCTGTCACCCTTGAAAAATTCAGGAGTATTGAAATGGCTACATTGATTACCCGGCAAGACTACCAACGCGCCCTCGAAGACGGATTGCGCGCACTGCAAGACCCTTATGCAACTTATGCCCGATTCAATCAGAAAAGTCATGTGCTGGCGATCACCTATTCCAATGGCATGACGGTGAGCTTCGACATCCGGAAAAGCCCGATGTTGAGCCAACACCAAGGTGCGGATTTGTCTGATCCGTACATCACGCCAGGAGGCGATGGCTTGCTGTTTGAGAAAGCTGGCCTCTCGTTCGCAACCATCGGTCTGGTGGCACCATTTTTGCCTGAAAGTTTGGCACGCCAGAAAATTGACTCTGTCATTGGCAAAGTGTGCAGCTCTGGTAAAGCACGGGCCTCCAGAGCCAACGGTACACGTGGCTATTTGTACAGCGTGTTTGATGAATTGAGTCAGGATTTGCCGGGCTGTTTGATCGCTTTTCACCGCAAGGCCGTTTGTTTCCTCGCGAAGCGGCACTGCTGCAAGTGCTGACGCTGATCAATCACGCCGAGATCGAACCTTTGTGGCAAGAGGATGAAACCATCGGCTGGATTTATCAGTACTTCAACTCCAAAGAAGAACGTAAAGCGATGCGCGATGCATCCCAGGCACCGCGAAATAGCCGCGAGCTGGCAGTGCGCAACCAGTTTTTCACACCACCCAAGGCTTATCCGCGCAGCAAAAACGACCTGCTCGCCATCTTTGTCGAGCGTGGCCTGCAACTGCTGCACACTGGCGGCAGAATTGGGGCCATCACATCACGCACCTGCTTTTTTTTGTCCAGCTTTCAAAAATGGCGCGAACAGGTGGTGCTTGGCGTCGCCACCCCAGAGGTCATGGCCGACTTGGGCTATGGTGTGATGGACGATGCCATGGTTGAAGCGGCGGCTTATTGTTTGATGAAAAACCCAATAGAACAGGCCTGATCATGCTTTGGAAATTGCCTGCGTCGAAATTCAGAAAAATATATGCCAAAACACCCTCTAGCCCTTATGCAGTATGCGTATGTAGCTATATATTATGTAGCAGTATGCAAGCCAGTCCCAATCCGTGACGAGCAGTTTTATCAAGTCAAAAGGCAACACCATGAACAGTCTGAGTTTTGAAACCCGTGTCAGTAGCGACCATCTTGTCCACTTGCCATCGGAGCTGCCGGTGGGCGCATTGATCAGGATTGTTGTCGAACGTGTCAGCAACGATGCGGTGGCTGATCACTACCAGCCCAGAACCGACATCGGTCGCCTAGCCCTAGCGGCGCGCCAGGCGTATCTTGAGTCGGGCGGCAAGCTGCTTGATGCTGACGAGATCAGCCAAGAGGTGCAACGACGTCGCGGAGGTGTCTTCCATGGCTAAGCGGCGCACCGCCATTGATGCCAATGTGTTGATAGCTGCGTGGTCTGGAAACTGCTCCTTGTACCAGCGGGCGCTGCAAGTTCTGGAAGATTCAGACCGCGTGCTCATTGTGAGTGATGCTTTGTGGCTTGAAACGTGCCCGAAGGCCATTTATATGGCTCAAACTGCGGAATATGCCTTTTACCAATCGGTCTTTGCGCGTGCTGAGTGTCAAGCATGGTCATTGGAGGTCGTCAACCTGGCCAAGCATCTGTCACAACTGTATGGGTTGGCAGCCATGGATGCGGTGCATATCGCTGTGGCTCTGATGTCAAAAGCTGACGAGTTCGTTTCTGCCGAAAAGCCAGGCAAACCCATGTTTCGGGTGAAGGAAATCGCCACCGTCTCGCTATGGAGCCTGTTTGCATGACCACCTTCCTGCGCCTGCTGGCAGAAACCGACAAATCGCTGGCCATCGCGCACGGCTTAGAGAATCTGTATGTTGAGCTGAAAGCAGCGCCCAAGAAAATCCGTGGTCGTCAGGCAAAGGGAACATGATGGACAACACAATGAAAATTCACGGGTCGCGTCATGTGGATAAGCTCAGCGTATCTACCGTCACGCGTCACGGTACACCAACATCACACCGTCGCTGCGAAGCGCTATAGGAGTATCACCATGGGCATGTTTGATTCGCTTTATATTGAACTGGATGGCCGCGAGCTGGAGCTCCAGACCAAACTGTTTGACAAGAGTTTGTCGGTTTACCGTGTTGGGGATTGGGTCGCGGGGGCTTCGCCAGGCGTTCGCGTTTATTTCGACCACTTGTGGCTTGATGATGCAGGCCGACAGGTGTACAGCGCCGAGCGGGGTGGCACACGCCAAAAGACCGTGTTTGTCGTCCTGGTTCAAGGCGTTTTCGTCAATTATCAAATCCATGAAGGCGAACTGGCCGCCCAAACCATCGAACCCATCCTGCACCAGTTGCAAGAACACTGGAGCGATTCGGCGCGTGTTCGGGATTTTCTGGTCGAGACCTTGCGCATCCAACAACAGCGGTTTGCCGCGCTGGACGGGCGGTTGTGTCGTATCCGGTCGATCATTGCCACCGCCCGTCGTCTGAAGGCTGGCGAAACCCTGAATCACACGTTTGAGTTGTTACACGAAGAAAATAAAAGACTGGCAGCCGGTGAAGACCCATTCGAAGTCATCGCCTGGGCGTTGGAAGATGACGTTGAAAAGGGCTGGTCATGCGAAGACAGAATGCCCCCCGATCCTTTGTACGAGCATCGGCTTTGAGGGATGTCGTCGCATACAGAGAGGGGTATGACTATTGCTGAATTTATCCGTGAAAGCGTCCTGCGTCCACGCTTGAAACAGTCCGGCTGTCTGGTGGTCTATGATGCCGAAAAGCGTTACCGTGACCTGTGCTTCGATCTGGCCGCTGACAAGGTGTGTGTGGTGGATGCGTCAATAAGCAGCATTGAAAGTCGCGAATCCGCTCTGCTGGCACTGCGTGAAGTGGGGCAACCCAAGGCATCTCTGCAAGCGGTGTTGATCTATGTGCCCACCAGGCGGCCAGAGTCCGATGAACAAAAGCAGGTGGATCCGTTTGCGCTTTACGCGGCATGTGGTGTCGTGTTTCCACACGATGATGGCGATGAGTATTTAACCGGTCTTTAACATCAAAATTCATAGCAAGCCGGATTTTGCCATACTATCAAATTAGTAGCTTGTTGATTTTTAATAATATTTTTGAGGCTGTTTTCAAATTTGCGTTTTGTTGTGCCATAAAATTATGTTGTGCCA
>CAIJOK010000118.1 GCA_903822205.1 uncultured beta proteobacterium
ATAATTTAATTTACCAAAAAATTGTTCAAGATGTCACTTTCAAAGTATCGTAAGCTGTTGATTTTTATAGCAAAACACGAATAGTTGAATTTGATCTCACAATTTTAAGTCAATGATAAAGAACTTGTATGGTCTAACTTAGCCGGCCCCGTGCTGCACCACGCCGAGATGATGCCGCAGTTTGCACGGCGCACGGTTTGCCATATCCACTGGGATAACCTGGCCGTGGGTCTGTCCATCTTTGTACAGTTTATTCATTGCAAGTCCGAGTAAGTTTGATTTTGCTGCAAGGATTGCAAATTACAATACCACAAAGTCATTTGATTTAAATTGGTCGGCATATGGGTGGGGTACCAATTTCGACTCCCGATCATCGGAAACAGAACTTGTAAAAAGTGGCAAGACGGCAGCATCAAGACATCAAAAAAATGATTTATTAAATGAAAAAAGCATTGGATATTTTGACAATATCATTGATCTTTGCAAAAAGAATAAAATCAAGTTACTCTTTGTAACTACGCCAGCGTACCACACCTACCGGAGTTACCTGAAATCAGAATTATTGAATAATTTTGACAAACTTATTTCAAAGAAAATTTCAAACGACCGCAATGTCAAATACATCAATTATTTACAAGACAAAAGATTTGACAGTTCTGATTTTTATGACGCAGATCATTTGAATCATTTGGGGGCAGCAAAATTTTCAAAAATCATTGACAACGATATTGAAAATTTTCAATCAGGGGATCAGCATCTTGGCTCATCAACCACCCAGTAAGCCCATAACGCTCATCAATCGGGCATAGTTTGCTATTGATTGGATAACGATTGGCGACAAACCATACCCGATTTGGCAGCCAAAGCCGACACCGTTCAGGGCCGCTGGTTGAGCGAATGGCACGGGTTTTGTGCACGACGAAATAGACCGTGTACCTATTGAATTCTATTTGGCAGAATCCAAGTCGCAGACTAAAATTCATCGATGATCCACTCATTCACTTGTATCGACACAGAAGCGCTGTTTCACAGTCAGGGTGTTGCACGGTTCAAGAATATCGAGCGCGTGGCGCGACGTAAACTCTTGCAATTAAGTGCCGCAACTGAGATCAACAGCTTGCGCATTCCACCTGGCAATAAGCTGGAGGCGCTTCAAGGCGATCGAAAAGGCCAACACAGCATCCGCATCAACGATCAATGGCGCGTGTGCTTTGCTTGGCATGACGATGGTGCATACCGTGTGGAAATTGTCGATTACCACTGACCCCGCTGGTCTCATACTTTAAGGTTTTAACCATGACAAATACATTGCTTGACGAAATTCACCCCGGTGAGATTCTGCTCGAAGAGTTTATGAAACCCATGGGCATCACAGCCCTGCAATTGGCTTCCGACACGGATGTGCCACCCAGCCGCATTAGCGACATCGTGAATGGCACATGTCCCATTACCGCCGACACGGCTCTGCGTTTGGGTGTTTTTTTTAACATGGAGCCTCGCTACTGGTTGAACTTGCAAACCGATTACGACATCCGAACGATAACGCGAAAAACCCTGGCCCAAATCGTGCACCGCATTCGGGTTTTTCAGCCAGCCGCCAAAGCTTAGATTTTCCCCACCAACCAACCCATCAGCCCATACCGCTCGTCAATCGGGCATAGGCTGCTATTGATTGGATATAAATCTGACACCAATGAAGCCCATCAGGGCAAGCAAAACGCGCAGCACGGGTTTAGAGCACGAACCTGGATGCGCTATCGAATGTTTATCAATTGATATGCGTAGAATGTGCCATGCAATTCATTTGGGATGAATCCAAACGGCAGGCCAATTTGAAAAAACACGGACTTGATTTTGCTGCTGCCGAGCGCGTCTTTGCTGGTGTGACAACCACAACCGAGGACAAGCGCAACTATGGCGGTGAGCAGAGGTTCAACACAACTGGAATGCAAGATGTCACTGTGGTTGTCATCACCCACACTGAAACCGAAAACGAGATTCGTATCATTTCTATGCGCAAGGCAGAAAACCATGAAGCAATACAGTTCTTCTCCTACCTCTGACAACTCGCCACGCCTGCGGGTCGGCTTGAAAGATGTCAGTCGGGCAGAGTTCTCGGATGCGTTGACCCGGCAATTGGGCAAACAGCGCATCACGATCATGCTTGACGATGCTGTGATACAGGCCTACAAAGCGCGATCAGGTGGCCGTGGTTACCAGAATTTGATCAACAAAACCCTGCGCGATGCCTTGCGCAGTCAACAGGTCGTCGATGCCGCGTGATAGCAAGCAAGGTAAATGGGACGCTCCCTTTTGCCAGGTAGCAACCTGACAAACCAATCAACCCACCAGCCCATACCGCCCGTCAATCGGGCATAGTTTGCGAACATGCAAACGGCAGCAAACGTAAGCGTGTCCGGTTGGTATCCACCGTTAACAGTGCCCCCTGCGCCAGCTCTGTAGCCATTTGCCGCAGTGCTGCTACAACCTGGTTGGCGATGACATCGGGACTGACATCCTCAGCACGGATTTGCACCACGCTGGGTTTTTTACCATGGGTAGCAGCCAAAATGGCCCCAAAATCAAGATCGTGCGTCAACACAATGCAATCGTGTTCGAGCGCGTAACGCATGATTTCTGTGTCTGGCGCGTCCATGACACCCAAGTTTGACCAATGCGTCGCTGAAAACCCGGCTTGAACCAGCACACTCACCCAACGGGGCGAGAGGTTCATATCTATCACCAGATTCATGCGGCAGCCAACACCAATTCACGCTCTTCGGACAGCCAGGCTGCGTAGCGCAGTGCTTGCAAAACATCATCACGCTCAAGATACGGGTAATCAGCCAGAACCTGATCAACGCTGTGGCCGGCACCAATTTGATTGACGATCATCGCCACAGTGACGCGCAAGCCACGAACACAGGCCTTGCCCCCCATGACATCAGGCTTTTGGGTAATGCGTTCCAAGTTTGTCATGTTTTATTCCAATCATGAAAGTTGCCACCAATGTACACCACACAACATGGCGTGACCTGAACACAGTGAAAAAGGGGACCTATCCTTTTCAAGTAGCAACCTGGCAACCGACCCATCAACCACCCAATAAGCCCATAACGCTCGTCAATCGGGCATAGGCTGCGATTGATTGGATAACGATGGGTGACAAACCATTCCCGATTTGGCATGAAGAACTGTGTCAGTCATTCCTCATTGGTGTGCGTGATCAACTTCCCAGCCTCTACAGGCCAGTCCAACGACCTTGGGTATGGGTTTGCTGCCGGTGCGGTAGTGGGCAATCATGCGACGCGTCATGCCCAGCGATTGGGCGGCGGTTGACAGTGACAAGGCGTTGCGCTGCATCCATGCGTCAAATGACGACGGCGTAGGTAGCCCTGCTTGTTCACGGCATAGTTCATACAGACGGTCCGCACCCAAGTCCAGACCGCCAGGCCAATCCAGACCGGCACCCCACTCATCAACTTGCATCAGATTGAAAAATTCAGGGGTCAGCAGTGCATCGAACGGCACAATGGCTTGTTTGGTCAGATCAACCTCGATCAGTTCGCCAGTTGTCCATGCAATGGCTACGCGCAAAGGGCCAACAATGTGCGCTGCTTTGATACTGGGTGGTTTGTTACTCATGGATTTAGCCTCTGGTATTCTGCCAACAAGACAGGTGCGTTTTGTTTGACCCACTCAATCACGGGTTTTAACCGTCCAGGTGGCACAACAGACCCGGCCAATACCGTGCATGATTCAATCGCAAGAGATACCCGGCTACCGTCGTTGAATTGAACATGGATATGCGCGACATGGTGTACACCTTCGCGCCCATTGATGCGTACGCGCCAGTCGTTGATCGTGCCGTAATTGGTCATGGGTGACTGTAGTGTAACCAGTACACCATGAAGAGACGCTACCCTATTCCAAATAGCAAACTGACAAAGCAACCAACCAATCCGCCCATACCGCCCATACCGCCCGTCAATCGGGCATAGTTTGCCATTGATTTGATAAATATGGGTGACGAACCATGCCCGCGTTGGCAACAAAAGCCGACAGCGTTCAATGCTTTGGCACGGGTTTGGGGACAAAGCGCCCATGCTGCATATACATGATGCAGGTACACCGATAAACTCAAGCCATCAAGCCATGAACACGTGGGACAGTCACAAATGCGAGCAAAACCTGAAAGATCACGGCATTGATTTTGTTGATCTGGAAGGTTTTTTTGACGGCGATTTGCTGACCAGAGAGGACACCCGCACCACCTATTCAGAACAGCGGTTTCAAAGTATTGGCGTGTTCAATGGCGTTGCTTTGTTCGTCGTGTGGACACCTCGCGGTGAAGAAGGTGAGCGAGCGCATTTAATCTCAGCACGTAAGGCAGAAAATCATGAATACAAAACCTGGCAGTCGCGCTACCAAAAGTGCTAAAGGGCAAACCAACTGGAAGACACTCAAAGCCATGCCCGATTCTGAAATTACTTTTACCCAAGACGCACCACAAACGTCACCCGCAGATTGGGCCCATGCGCTGGCCCATCGGGGCCTGCCACTGTCGGCTCAAAAAGAGCAGATCGCACTGTGCATTGATGCCGATGTGATCGCGTGGTTTCGTTCACAAGGCAGCGGCTGGCAAACCCGCATGAACGAAGTACTCAAAGCCTATAGCCGTGCTGTGGGCCAGCAGAGCGTGCCAGGTCAGGCCAAATAGCTCAAACCAAGCGCTGCAAAGCAAGCAACCATAAGCCCATAGCGCCCGTCAATCGGGCATAGCAAGACCGCACAAGTCACACGCTCACACCGTCAAATCAACTCAAGCAGTGATGCCTTCATCTTTTTGAGGGCAGCCACCTCGATTTGGCGAATGCGCTCGGCACTCACGCCATAAATCGTCGCTAAATCGTGCAGGGTCATGCCGCCAGTGCCATCGTCACTCACCTTGAGATAGCGCTCTTGCACGATGTGGCGACTGCGGTCGTCCAGTTTGCCCAGCGCCATGGTCAGCCCATCAGAGGCCAGCTTTTCGCGGTGATGGGCCTCAAGCATGGCCACAGGCCCATCGCTTTCGTTGGTCAGGTACGCGATCGGACCCAAGCCATCGTCGTCGCCGTCACCCGTTGAGGGGTCAAGCAGCACATCGCCCCCCGCTAATCGCTGCTCCATTTCGATGACATCCTCGCGCTTGACATCCAGCTCTGCGGCCACGGCATCGATCTGGCTGGAATTGAGCGAATCTGCGCAGTGGTCGGTCGCAGCATCGTCGCTCATCAAGCGCTGCTTCATTGAGCGAAGTCTAAAAAACAGTTTGCGATGGGCTTTGGTGGTGGCCACTTTGACCATGCGCCAGTTTTTGATGACGTACTCGTGAATTTCAGCCTTGATCCAGTGGGTGGCGTAGCTGACCAAACGCACCCCCTGGTCGGGGTCAAAGCGTTTGACGGCTTTCATCAGGCCGATGTTGCCTTCCTGGATCAGATCACCCTGCGGCAGGCCATAGCCCAGATAGTGGCGGGCTATCGACACCACCAGCCTCAGGTGGGACAACACCAATTGGCTGGCTGCCTGCAAGTCGTTGTCTTGCCTGAATTTGCGGGCCAGGGTTTGTTCTTCTTCTTGGGTGAGCATCGGCAACTGAAAGGCCGCACGAATGTAGGCATCTAGGTCACCCAGGGCAGGGATCAGCCCAAAGGAACCCGTCAGGGTGAGCGCATTCGAGCTTACAGGGGGATGATTCATGTCCATACTCCTTGTCAAGAAAACCCGAATGTTAGCACTCGTCATGAAAGAGTGCCAAATCACCCCAGCGCGGGCCACGGCCCACAGTGGTGTCTCACGTTGACACACAAGGAAGTCTGATACGGGTTGGCATCCGTGCTCTGGACACCCGCAAGGGATGCCCCTACCCCTCGCTGGGTTCCATTCGATCGTGTAGGGGCGACCCTTGCGGTCGCCCTGGTTTCATGAACGTTAGGTCACAAACCAAGGCATCCTGCGCCAGGCATCATCAGGCTGCCAGTGGGCCGCCCACTCAGGCAGTAAATCAGGCAGCATGGGCCGCGCAATGCCATAGCCCTGCGCCAGCTCGCAGCCCATTTGCAATAACAAAGTGCCGTGCGCCACGGTTTCGACACCCTCGGCGATCACCTGACGTTTGAAGGCTGCGGCCAGACTGATCACACCTTGCAAAATAGCCAGATCATCGGGGTCATCCAGCATGTTGCACACAAAGCTCTGATCAATTTTGAGTAGAGTGACGTGCAACTGCTTTAAATAAGTGAGCGATGAATAACCCGTACCAAAGTCGTCCAGTGCAAACATCACGCCGATCTGGGCACAGTCCTCAATCACTTGCGACACCTGCGCCATGTCCTGTAACGCGCTGGTCTCAAGCACCTCCAGCTCAAGACTGGCAGGACTGACCAGTGGGTGCGCCGCCAGAAGGGCCTTCAGGCGATCAACAAAGTCACCCTGCTGCAATTGGCGAGCGCCAATGTTGACGCTGATCGGCATATCCAGCCCTGCAACATGCCAGCGACCGATTTGGGTTAAAGCGGTGTCGATCACCCATTCGCCCAGGGCAACGGCCAGTGCATGGTCTTCGATCACGGGCAAAAATGCAGCGGGGGCCAGCAAGCCTTTGTATGGATGCTGCCAGCGGATCAGGGCCTCTGCACCGATGACTTTGCCAGTGCGCATATTCACCTTGGGCTGGTAGTACAGCACGAATTCGCCATGCACAAGTGCCCGACTGATGTGCGCCAGGCTTTCGTGGTGGATGCGCAGATGGCTGTCCTGCGCAGAGTCAAAGACGTGGTAACGGTTTTTACCGGCTAATTTGGCCTGGTACATGGCCTGGTCTGCCTGGCGCAGCAATTGATCGGCATCCATATCACGCTCTTGTGGATAAAAGGTGACCCCCAGACTGGCCGAAATCTGAAGGCAAACCTCCCCCACCTGAATCAACTGTGCAGCTGCCGCTTGCAGCCGCATGACCAAAGGCAGGCAATCTGCCGAGTTTTCCAGGTCGCTCAGCACGGCCACAAATTCATCGCCCCCCAGGCGGGCCAGCGTATCCCCCTCGCGCAGGGACTCTTTCATGCGGCGCGCCAGGGTGATCAAAACCCTGTCGCCTACCCCGTGCCCCTGGTTGTCGTTGACGGCCTTGAATCCATCCAGGTCAAGATAGACCACCGCCAACTGTGTGCCACGCCGCAGTGCCTGTGCCATGGCCTGTTGCAGACGGTCGGCCAATAGCACGCGGTTAGGCAAGTTGGTCAGCGCATCAAAATGGGCAATGTGCTCCAACTGGTTTTGATGATCTTTGATGGCCGTGATGTCCGAGAAAAGCCCCACATACTGCTGTGTGATACCCAGGGCATCGCGCACAGCGCTGATGGTCAGCAGCTCGGCATAGACCCTGCCATTTTTGCCATGGTTCCAGATTTCGCCACTCCAGTGGCCCTGTGCCGTTAATCCGTACCACATGGCATCATAAAAAGCGACATTTTGTCGGTCAGACTTGAGGATGCGGGGGTTTTGTCCAATGACTTCATCGTGGCTATAGCCCGTGATGCGGGTGAATGCCAGGTTGACATCGAGGATGGTGGCCTTGGCATCGGTGATGATGATGCCTTCGCGGGCGCACGCAAAGACACTGGCTGCCAGTTTGAGTTTGGCCTCGGCCTGTTTGCGCTCGGTGATGTCGCTGATGGCGATGCGCAGCACCCGCCTGCGAGCGTCGTCTTGCGCCACCGTGACTGACAGTTGAACCCACACGACCGTGCCGATGCCGCCACCACTGCTCTGGCGCATACGCATCTCGCCGGTCTGTGGCTGACCTGTCCTGAATGCCTGTGTGCGCAGCATGTACCAACTGTCTTGGTCGGGTTGCATGACAAAGTTGGAAAACGGAGGCTGTCTGGCAAGCGTACTTCGCGTCACGCCCAGCAAGGTGGCCAATGTCAGATTGGCCTGTACCAGTAGCCCGGACTCGCTGACGCTGCAATAGCCTACGGGTGCCAGGTCGTACAGATCAACATAACGTGTTCGTGAGGCATCCAGCGCGTCCCGGGCGCGGCGAAGCTCTTCATTTTGTAGCTCCAGTTCGATCTGATGCACCTGCAATTCATGCAGCAGAGATTGGATGTCAATTTGGGCCAGGTTGGTCTCTACCTCAGGTGACTTTTGCGTGATGGCTTGCCATTGGGCCTCGGCCTGTTGGCGCAGCACAGGGCTGGCAAGGGGTGTTGGGAGCGTGTTCACACGCCACCCACCCCAGCATCATCTGCTGTATTGCCCTGCTTTGCCTTGCCGTCTGCGTTTTTGCGCTCGGTGATGTCCTGAAAAGTGCCATAAAGCCGGATCACCTTGCTGTCTTGAAACTCAGAAAATCCCTGGGTACGCACCCACTTGGGCCGCCCTCTGGCGGTGATCAGCGGCAGTTCCAGGTCGTAGGCAGTGCCATGGTCAACAGCCATTTGCACCGTTGCGGCCATCACGGGACGGGCCTGTGGCGCAAACATGTCGATGTAGCTCTCCAGCGACGGCTCAAGAGGCGATTCGATCTCGGCAATGCGAAACATCTCGCGCGTCCAAAAAAGCTTCATCGTGCAAAGATCAACCTCCCAGCCGCCCACCTTGGCCAACTCACCCGTGTGCTCCAACAGTTGGTGGGTGCGTGCCAGGGCCTCACGGGTTTTCAACATTTCGGTGATATCGACAAACGAGATCACGGCACCTTCGATCACGTTGTCCAGCGTTCGGTAAGGCTGGATGCGCAGGTTGTACCACTGGCCCTCGGTGGTTTTGACTTCGCGCTCAATGGGCACCAGGCTGGCCAGCACTGACTTGATGTCATGCATCAGACCGTTGTAACCCACCAGGTTGGAAACGATATGCGCGACCGGACGGCCCACATCCGACAAAATCAGGTTGATGATTCGGCTGGCCGCCGGTGTAAAGCGCAGAATGAGCAATTGAAAATCAACAAATACGATGCCCACACCGGTGCCAGCCAGCAGATTGTTCATGTCGTTATTGGCGCGCGACAGGTCTGTCACCTTGGTTTGCAGCTCGGTATTGACGGTAGCCAGCTCCTCGTTGACCGATTGCAGTTCTTCTTTGGATGTTTCGAGTTCTTCGTTGGTGCTTTGCAGCTCCTCGTTGACCGATTGCATTTCTTCGTTGCTGGACTTCAGTTCTTCATTGGAGCTTTCCAGCTCTTCGTGCGTGCTTTGCAAGTACTCGTCTTTGGCTCGCAGCTCCTGGGTCAGTGCCTCAATGTGTGCCAAGCTGTCAGGCATCTCTGCGCCACCGGCATCCTCACCGACAGGCGCTAAAACCTCAATGGTCTCGGGTAAGTCTTCAAGCATGATCAAATACAGCGGCGCATCCAAAATTGCAGCCCCCGTAGCCGTTGCCACAGTGTGGACACTCACATTGACCCGGGTGAAATGCCCATTGGTCTTGACCTTGATCTTGGGGACAAAGCTGCTTTTTTGTGTGGTTACAGCGGTATGCAGCGCCGTGGTCAGACTGGGGCGCAAGCCGTCGCGGGCCATTTTGAGGATATTTTGAATGCCTGCTTCGCCAGCGCTAGGCTCAAGGTACATGCCGGTGCGCCCATACAGATAGACGATGTCGCCCTCCCCGTTGACCAGTGCACTGGCCGGTGCAAGGTGGCTTAAGAGCGCTTGCTCCATTAGCTCGCGCAGGGGCTGCTTGGTGGGAAATGCCGCCTTGTGTGCGCCGCGACTGGGCATGGAGGCCTCTATCGCACTCTCCTGGGCCATAAAGCGACTGACCACAATGCGCTGCGTACCTATCTTGTCCTCTTTGCGGCGGTATATCTTGGCCTTGCGGTCCAGCACGGAAAACAGCGAATCAAACTCGCCGATACCCTCAGAGCTGCCCAAAAACAACATGCAGCCGGGGTTCAACGCGTAATGAAACAGCGGGATCAGCTTCTTTTGAAGATTGGCATCCAGATAAATCAGCAGGTTGCGGCAAATAACGAGGTCGAGCTTTGAAAACGGCGGGTCTTTGATCAGGTCTTGCTCAGAGAACACCAACAGGTCGCG
The DNA here is from genome assembly GCA_903822205.1 of uncultured beta proteobacterium. Classification (GTDB taxonomy): domain Bacteria; phylum Pseudomonadota; class Gammaproteobacteria; order Burkholderiales; family Burkholderiaceae_C; genus Rhodoferax. The sequence continues at coordinate 10,089 of CAIJOK010000118.1, forward strand.
AATGCCCTTGTGGATGCGGTAGGACGATCCGCCAGGGTCAAGGGTAAAAAATCGTGCCAGACGCTCAGGGCTGACATCGGATGCAATGCTGGCAGGGTAAAGGCCGATGCGTGCTGCGGCAATAGCGCGGCTGTCGATGTCGGTGGCAAACACCTGCACCGTATAGCTTTGCTTCAAGGCTTCCATGCGCTCGACCAACAAAATAGCCAGCGAATAGGCCTCTTCGCCGGTCGAACAGCCTGCCGACCAAATGCGCACCGTGCTGCCTGCAGGTTTGGCCGCAAACAGCTTGGGGATCACCTCCGTCTCAAGCACCTGAAAAGCCTCTGCGTCTCGAAAGAAGTGGGTCACGCCGATCAGCAGGTCACCAAACAGCGCATCCACCTCAAGGGGCATTTGCTGCAAGTATTTGACGTAGCTGTCGATGGTTTCAAGCTCATGCACCGCCATGCGTCGCTCGATGCGCCGATAAACGGTGCTGGGCTTGTACTGCGAAAAGTCATGCCCGGTGTGGGCGCGCAGCAGCACAAAAATTTTTTTGAGGGCACTCTCGGTTTTAGGCGTGGCAGGCAGGCCCGATCGCAGCAGTTTGCCAAATGCGATGGCCGCGTAGGCGATCAGTTGTGCAGGCATCTCGGAAGGCGGCAGTTGGAAGTCCACCAGACCGGTGGCAGCCGCGCTGCGCGGCATACCGTCAAACTCGCTTGACGCTGTGTTTTGCACCATCACCATGCCGCCTGCATCTTTGATGGCGCGCACACCCACCGTACCGTCGCTGCCGGTGCCAGACAGCACGATGCCAATGGCCTGCTCTCGCTGATCAGCCGCCAAAGACTCAAAGAAATAGTCGATCGGCAAACGTCTGCCGCGCGGAGCTGCTGGCTCAAACAGATGCAACGCACCATGCAAAAAAGCCATGTCGTAGTTGGGCGGGATGATGTAGGCACAGTTGGGCTTGACCACCATGCCGTCTTCAACCTCAAACACCTGCATTCGGGTGTAGCGGCGAATCAGATCGCAAAGAATGCTTTTGTGGTCAGGTGCCAGGTGTTGCACCAGGACAAAAGCCATGCCGGTGTCCACGTCGGTGGGCATACCTGAGAAGAAAGCCTCAAAGGCTGCCAGGCCTCCGGCGGATGCCCCGATGCCCACGATGGGAAAGGCGGCTGCCTGACCCGTGGCCAAGGGCACGGTAGAGACATCTTGACACGGCGGTATAGGGCCGTCACCAGCGAGGGAACCGATTGACGCTGGGCTGCATTCTTGATCCTGTGAATTCATTGCCATGGCTGTGGCCTCCGGTATTGCCCTGATGGCCGCCAGTGGGCCACAAGTACGTTGAACAAGTTTACGCTTTGACCGCATGGATACTTGGCATCTTAGGACATTGAACGCAAAAAAATGATTGAAAATCAATAACTTAAAATAAGTTACATGACAACATCAATCAACATCAATCAACATCAATTAACATTTGGCCACCCATGCGCCCTACCGCAGCAAAAAGGCCGCCAAATATCCTTGCGTGCGATACGTGACTCCAAAGCAACATCCCACATGACGAAGCTGGCCCTGTGGCCTGGTTGAAGTGCAACAAAATGCCAAGGGCTTTCGCGTGTGATCTCTCCGCATTCCGCTTCGCTGCGTATGGGCGACAGGTGTGTTGTTTCACGTTCATGTGTCTCAGCAATGACGAGGATGCCCTTGCGTTCTTCAGGTGGCTTGCTAAGTCAAAATTTGCACATCCTATCATTGTTTATCGTTTTTTGTGAAACAATGTTCTTTTTAGGACGATCGCACCAAAGTGTTACAGCATAGTTCACCACACCAGACAAGCAGCATGAACGAACCACTCTTGACACTCCGCACCAGGTTATTGAGCGCTGCCGCCTACGCAGCACTGGGCATCCTGAGCCTTCAACTGGCCACTGTCCAGGGTGCTGTCAGCCCCCTGTTTCCGGCGGCAGGCTTGGCGCTGGCATTGATGCTGATGTCAGGCAACCGACTCTGGTCATCGGTTTGGTTGGGGTCCTTGACCGTTGAGGCGTACCTGGCTTATTTGCACGGTGGCCTGTCTGCTCACGATGGACTGGCGGCACTGGCCACCGCCAGTGGGGCGGCCTTGCAGTCTTGGGTGGGCGCACGACTGGTACAGCACTGGCTGCCCGGTGGCCGTCAGCGCCTGATGACAGGGGGGGACGCACTGGCGTTTTTTGCGATGGGTGGACCGCTGGCCTGTCTGATTTCAGCCACTGTGGGGGTCATGTCGCTGTATGGGGCTGGCAAACTCCCTTGGGCTGATGTGCCCTGGTCGTGGCTAACGTGGTGGTGCGGTGACACGTTTGGCGTGTGGTTGTGTGCTCCGGTGGCGCTGGCTTTTTTGAATCGTCACGATGAACTTTGGCGCGGGCGTTTTGTTGTTCTGGGTGCGTTGGTGCTGGTGTGCGTTCCTTTTGTGCTGGTGGGCTTTGTGGCGCTGAGCCGCGTCGAGCGTGAGCAACAGCGTTACGGCATTGACCACCAGGCCAGAAATCTTCACCACCAAATTGCGTCGCGTTTGACAGCCTACAGCGAGGTGCTGGCATCGCTGAGTCGTCTGATCGAAGTCTCGCCGAACATGAGCGCCCAGCAATTTGAGTACTTCACACAACGAACCTTGATGGACAACCAGGACCTGCTGGCACTGAGTTTCAACGCCTACGTCCAGGATGCCAACCGGGCCGCATTTGAGCGCACACAGCGCAAGAGCCACGCCTTACCGTCGTTCGAGATCACCCAGCACGATGCGCAGGGCCGCTTGGTCCGGGCCAAGGCGCGCCAGCAGTATGTTCCGGTGACCCATATCGCCCCTCTTTTGACCAACCGTCCAGCACTGGGCTATGACGTTCTTTCAGAACCGGTACGAGCAGATGCCGTGGAGCGCGCACGTCAATCGGGTCGTCTGGCGGTCACCGGCCCTATCACCTTGGTGCAAGGCAACAAACAGGGGGTGGGTCTGTTGGCGTTGCATCCAACCTACGAATTGACCCCAAACCCAACAGAGTTTGTCCGGCCCAAAAAAATGACAGGGTTTGCTGTGGGTGTCCTGAAGGTGGCCGTCATGGCAGAGCGGGCCAGGGCGGAGGTGGGTGACGGCTTGGAACAGGGCATGGTATTCACCCTCAGTGACCCCGCAGCCGAACCCCATCAGCGTTTGTTGTATCGGTCAGAGTCTGCCAAACTGCCGCCCCAGGCGGATCTGATCTGGCAAACCAAGGTGTCCGTGATGGACAGGGAATGGGACTTGACGGTTTACCCTGACCCACAGTGGCTGTTGGCGCACCACAACTGGAAGGCATGGACGGTCAGCGCTGTAGGCCTGCTGTTTACCGGCCTGTTGCAAGTGATGCTGCTGATGTCCACTGGCAAAACCGCGCTGGTTCGCAGCCAGGTGCAGGAAAAAACGGTTGAGATACGCAACAAGACCGAAGAGCTTCATGCACAAGGCCAACTGATGCGCAACGTGCTTGACAACATCAGCGATCCCGTGATGCTCAAGGATGCCCAGGGAAAGTTCACCCTGGTGAATCAGCCTCTGGCACGCCTGCACAACACCACACCAGAGGCCATGATAGGCAAGAACCACAGCGACTGTGGCGTGTCCGACCTCTTGCTGGAGAGCTTTAGGCTCTGTGCGAACGCCATCTTGTCCAACGGTTTCACGCAAGTCATCTATGAGGACAGTCGGGACCTGACCAGCGGTGAAATTCGGCATTACAAATCTGTCAGGACTCCCTTGAAAGACCATCAGGGGCAGGCTCAGATATTGATAGTGGCCTCTGACCTGACCGATGTCGTTCGTGGTCACGAACAAGTCATCGAGAGTGAGAGGCGGCTTCGGGAAGTGTTCAACATCACGCGTGAGGCCGTTTGGGACTGGCATGTGCCGTCGGGGCGCGTTGTACACAATGGGCAATGGTACGGACTGCTGGGGTTTAATGCCGATGAAATTGCAGGAACATTGGAAGCGTTTACCGCTTTGATTCACCCTGACGACAAGCCCGCTGTGTGGCAGCGCGTAGAGGCCGTTCTCAGGGGCGAAACCGATGCCTACCAATCCGAGCACCGAATGGTGGGCAAAGACCGCACGATCTGGGTGCATGACCGAGGTGGTGTGGTGGAACGTGATGAAAGGGGCCATCCTGTCCGCATGGTTGGCAGTTTTATCGACATCACTGAGCGCACATTGGCACAACAGGAGCTGCAAGACCACCGCGTTCACCTTGAAGATCGGGTGCAACAACAAACTGAGGCGTTGCGACATACCCTGGATGAATTGACGGTTTCCGAAAAAAAATACCGGATGCTGATCGAGACCACAGGGACGGGCTATCTGATCCTCGACGCGCAGGGCTGCGTTTTGGATGCCAACCCTGAGTATGTGCGACTGTCCGGGCGCAGCGAACTCAAAGACATTTTGGGCCAGTCGGTCATGCTGTGGACGGCCGACCATGAGAAAGAAAAAAACCAAAACGCTGTAGCGCAATGCGCCAGAGATGGTTTTGTCAGAAACCTGGTGATCGACTACGTGGATGCCAGCGGTCACATCACCCCTGTTGAGATCAATGCGACGGTCGTGACAGAAGGCGATTCACCCTGCATCGTGTCGCTTTGCCGCGATATTTCCGAGCGTCAAAAAGCCATGGAAGCCGCCCATGCTGCCAACCGCGCCAAGTCCGAATTTTTGGCCAACATGAGCCACGAAATACGCACCCCCATGAACGGCGTGGTGGGCATGGTCGATATCTTGCAACAGACCGAGTTGAGTGCCGAACAACGCCGGATGCTGGACACCATTTCAAAGTCGTCGCTGAGCTTGCTGGCCATCCTCAACGACATTCTGGACTATTCCAAGATCGAAGCAGGCAAACTGGCTATTGAATGTATTCCCACCTCATTGCACGAGGTGGTGCAGGGTGTCGTTCAACTGGTCACCCATAGCGCCAGCGCCAAGTCCATCGCGATGTCGGTGTGGGTATCTCCGGCTATGCCCCAATGGGTCTTTTGTGACCCTGCCCGCTTGCGACAGATCCTTTTGAATTTGGTGGGCAATGCCATCAAGTTCACGCACAACCGGGCAGATCGCCCGGGGCAGGTGGCCTTGCATGTGGAACCTTTCACATTGGGCCACGGTCAGCCTGGGATGCACTTGCGCGTCATTGACAACGGCATTGGCATCAGTAGCGAGGTGGCAGCAGGCTTGTTTCAGCCCTTTACGCAGGCCGATTCAAGCACTTCGCGTCAATATGGCGGCACGGGTCTGGGCCTGTCCATTTGTGGGCAATTGGTCAAGCTGATGGGCGGCCAGATATTGGTTCAGTCCACGCTGGGGAAAGGCTCAGAATTTACGGTTGAACTGCCATTGCAAGAGGCACCGCCAGCCGTGAGGTCGGGCGGAGTTGTGGAACCGGGTTCGCCCCCCGGAACACCTGCGCTCAACAGCGAGCAGGCCGCCGCCCGGGGGCAACTGATCTTGCTGGCCGAAGACGACGACACCAACCGCGATGTGCTGCACGAACAACTGCGTCTGCTGGGCTACACGGCAGAAGTCGCCGCAGATGGGGCGATCGCACTGGAGAAATGGCGCACGGGTCGTTTTGCGCTGCTGCTGACCGACTGTCACATGCCCCATATGGATGGCTTTGCCCTGACCGCCGCCATTCGCCAATCCGAAGCCCCAGGCGATCACATGCCCATCATCGCTGTGACAGCCAACGCCATGCAGGGTGAGGCCCTGCATTGCTTGAACAGCGGCATGGACGATTACCTCAGTAAGCCGCTGCGCCAGTGTGAACTGGGTCCGGTGTTGGCCAAATGGTTGCCAATGGGGTCTTCTGTTCAGGCGGCGGCAAAGGTTACAAGCCCTGATGCAGCAAAAGATGAAAAAGAAGTCAAGGATCAGCCACCCGATGTGCCCGTATGGAACGCCCGCACCCTGAGCGAATTGGTCGGTAACAACCCTGGCTTGCATTCACGTTTGCTGCACAAATTTTTGAAGAACGCGCAAGCCCAGGTTCAAGCCCTGAACGAAGCAACACAGGCAGGAAACCTGCAACGCCTGGCCGAGGTGGCACACACCCTCAAGTCAGCCGCACGGACCGTGGGTGCCTTTGCACTGGGCGATCTTTGCCAGCAGATTGAAGCAGCCGCAACGGCCAAAGACAGTGCCGTGTCTTTTGCGCTGACGATAGACCTCTCGGGCACTTTTGGTCAGGTCGATCACCTCATCGAAACGCATCTGAACTCCATGCTGGGCTGATGCACCATGAAAGATGTGCAGGTGCGGGCTGGCCAGCGCACGCAATGAGTTGCTTTACCAACGACGGCATCCCTACGAGGGTTTGAAACTGTCTGCTTGAAGATTGATCAAAGTTTTGTATAATTGATCATTATGATCAAGTTTTTAACCATAGGTGAAGCGTCTGAAGTGCTAGGCGTAACGCCTGGGACGTTGCGTAGGTGGGAAAGTTCTGGCAA
>CAIJOK010000119.1 GCA_903822205.1 uncultured beta proteobacterium
ATGCACCCCGGCCTGCGTGATGACCTGATCGCTCCAGCTCTCAAAAGTCTCCGCCGTGCGTTTGGCCTCACACGCGGCTTGCCATTCAGCGTCCAGTCTGGCTTTTAACTCAGGCAGGGCGTTGATGCGACCCCGCAAGTCGGCTTCAAGCAGGGTCAGCCGGCGTTTCAGGTCAGCTAAGAGTTGGGGGGCGTTGATCATGGTGTGTTCACCGAAGTGCGATGGTTGTTGTAGCTTCAAACGCTTGCTGGACGGGCGTTAGAGTCCGAGTGGATGCATAAAAAAACGCCATCTTTCATCATTCGGGGTGACTGACAAGACCATGAAACTTGCCATCGCCTGCCGGTGTGTATCACCGTTCACACCCGAAGTATCCAAACAGCGATCAACGTGACACAACGAACCTGTAAACCCGACCGACACGCACGCATGCGTGACTACCAAACCGTGGACACAAAGCCTTCCGGACGGCTGATTTCCATGTTGTCACCGTTTTGGCACAGCACATACAGGCCCTGACTGTGGGCATATTCTTTGACACTGTCACTCATCACCATCGCCGCCACGGCACCCAGTGCCTGATGGTTTTTGTACAGCGGCAGTACACGTTTGAACTTTTCCATGCGACGCAGGTGTTCATCGACATGCTCGTGCGTCAACCGGCTTTTGCATTCCACCACCACCAGCGTGCCGTCATTGACCACCAGCAGGTCAATCTCCAGGGCTTCGCCGTTGCGTTTGGACTCAAAATCCTTATAAACATCATGCACTTCAATACCCTCGGCCTGAAACAATCGCGCCACCGCCGGGGCCACGCTATGTTCGACAAACTGACCTAAACGGTTGCCCAGGTCGCCCAAGTTTTTGGACAGGTTCTTGACAATGCGGTCGGTTTCAGCAGCACGCTCTTTCATCAAACGCTCGGTTTCTTTGAAGCTTCGGTCAGATTCGGCATCGCGATCTTTCATCAACCGCTCGGTTTCGGCTGAACTTTTCTTCATCAACCGTTCAGTTTCGGCTGCACTTTCTTTCATCAACCGCTCGGTTTCGGCTGCACTTTCTTTCATCAACCGCTCGGTTTCCTTCATCAACCGCTCGGTTTCCTTAAATTTGCGGTCAGATTCGGCATCGCGCTCTTTCATCAATCGCTCGGTTTCCTTGAAGCTCAGCCAGACATCCTGAAACGTGAGCGGATTTTGTTCAATCGTGGGGGCTATGGGGGCTATGGGGGCTACGGGGGTCATGGGGGTTACTCCTGTTTTATGTGGGTCGATGTGTTCATTTTAGGGATGGGCCGCAGCAGGCGATCAATTGACGCGTTTATTTTGTCTTGGTCAAGAATCGTCAAAATCACTTAAGATGATGCACTGCATCTGAGCCTTGGTCAGGCCGTGGTTGACGCATCCCGTCATCGCCTCACATCCGGCATTTCCCAGTTTCTACGCCCTTAGAACGTACAAAACACACAGGATTTATGGACTCATCACCCAACCCACGCACCAATTTGGCCAACTGCGACAACGAACCCATTCGCTATCTGGCCGCCATTCAGCCGCATGGCGCGCTGTTGGTGCTGGGACGATCGTCCAAAATCATTGAGGCCGCCAGTGCGTCGTGTCAAACCTGGCTAGGGCTGTCAGCCAGTCACCTTCTGGGGCAAACTTTGGGCCAGGTTTTTGGGCCAGCGTTTGAGGCCGCTGTGCTGGCCTATGTGTTGGACGATCTGTCACCCTTCGTTCCGCTGTCTTTTGACGGCAGGTCACTGACAACCAGGTCGTTTTGCAACGACACCGGTCAGATCGTGGTGGACATTGAACCCCTGTCACAGCAGGCATCCTCTGATTTGAGCTACCGGTGTCGCCTGGGTTTGCAAACTTTGCGCCGGTGTGCGACAGAGTCCGCGCTTACACAGGCCGCCACCGACTTGATTCGCACCCTGACAGGTTTTGACCAGGTGATGATTTACCGTTTTGACGCAGACTGGAACGCCCAGGTGGTGGCTAAATCGGACTCTGACAACATGGCATCGCACGTGGGTCATCACGTACCGGCTGGCGATATGCCAGCCCAACCGCACGAATGGTTCAAATGGTTCAAATGGTTCAAACAGTGCAGGGTGCATGTGATTCCAGATGTGCGCTATGTTCCGTCGGCATTGCACACAGCGGCGTTATCGGGTGCTTTGGACCTGGGGAGATCATCCTTGCGCAGCGTGTCACCCCTGCACATGGCGCATCTGCAAGACATCGGCGTGCAGGCCCTTTTGATGGGGGCACTGGTGGTAAATGGTCGGCTGTGGGGGCTGGTGTCGTGCCAGCACAAAAACGCCCCCAGATTTGTCACACCCACCGATCGCGAGGACTTGGCGTGGCTGTGTGAAGACATCGCGACACTGATCGAAGCCCGGTGGATCCAAAAGCAACGCGAGCGCGAACAAGAACATTACAAAGCAGCTCAACACATTGCCTTGATGGGGAGTTGGGAGTGGGAGATGACAACAGGTGTGGTGACTTGGTCTGACCAGCAATGCCGCATTTTTGGCTACGCGCCCGGAAAGGTGCATCCCTCTTATGACCTGTTTCACATGGCAGTGCATCCTGACGACCGTGCCAAGGTGATGGAGGCGCTTGAGAATGCCATCAGTGATCTGGCCCCTTACGATGTGGCGTATCGGATCGTGCTACCAGACCGAAGCATCAGAGACCTGCACAGCTTGGCCAGCTTAGATTTGAACTTTGATGGTACCCCCGTGCGCATGGTGGGGACGACGCTGGATATCACGCAACGCGTTCAGACTCAGCAACGCCTGGAAAGCCTGCTGGCCAAACAAAAAATTTTGCTGAACAACCGGCTGGTGGGCATTGCCGAAGCTCAGAACCTCAAAATTATGTGGGCCAACCCTGTTTTTGAATCGATGTTGGGTTATGAACCTGGCGAATTGATCGGCGTGGAGATTCGACGGGGCTGTGCTGATGAAGAAGTCTGGTGTGCCTTTGGTGCAGTGGCCTACCTTTTTCCACTGCCTGGCGATGTCTTCAGAATGGAAGTCGAATTTGTACGCAAGGACAAACGCACGATCTGGGTTGATTTGAGTGGCGCGATGATGGATGCAGCCAGCGACACGTCACTGTGGTGCTATGTGGATATCACTGAACAAAAACGGCTGCAACAATTGATTTTGGACAGCGAGCGGCAACGCTTTGAGCAACTGGACAAGATCACCGCCTCCGTGCCCGGTGTGGTTTACCGGTTCAAAGTTGAACCCAGTGGTGCGTGGTCGTTTCTTTACTTGAGCGCCGGTATTGGGCTGTTGTATGAATTGAGTCCTGAAGAGGCCTACCGTGACCCCAATGCAATGACCAATTGCCTTGTTCCGGAAGATCGTGCGTCGCATCGGGCTGCGGTCGAACATTCATTCAGGTCCCTCTCGCCCTGGGTGCATGAGCACCGCATTCAAACCCGTAGTGGCATCCTGAAATGGGTTCGGGGTCAGGCTACGCCAGAGCTGCAAGCCGACGGCAGCGTGATTTGGAACGGCATTCTCACGGACATCACCGAGCGCAAGCAAGAGCACGAAAATTTACAACGCAGCCAAACCATGCTGGCACGCACGGAAGGACTGGCGCACATCGGCAGTTGGGAATGGGATGTGGCCACAGACAACGTGACGTGGTCAGAGGAGTTGTTTCGTATTTTTCAGCGTGACCCCCACAGTGGCGCACCCTCTTTGGCTGAACATGTGCAACTTTATGATCCGCAAGACTTGCAGCGGCTCACGGTGGCTGTTGATGCGGCAGTAAACCACGGAACACCTTACGAACTGGAGTTACGTGCCTTTCGCAACGACGGCTGCATTCGAACTTGCCTGGCCCGTGGTCATGCCGAGATGAACACCCGCACCCACAACGGGAGGGCATCGCGCTTGTTTGGGTCTTTGCAAGACATCACCGAACGCAAACAAGCCGATGCCGAGCGCGAACGTCTGCACACCATCATCGAAGAGTCCCCTGAATTTATCGCCATCACGGACATGCAAGCACGTCACATCTACCTCAACAAGGCGGGTGCCAGAATGGTGGGATTGCCTGAAAACGTGGACTTGTCCACCCTTGAGATCAAGCATATGCACCCACCCTGGGCCACCAGGCGTGTCATGGAAGAGGCCATTCCGCTGGTGATACAAGAGGGCTTGTGGCAGGGAGAAAACGCCTTGCTGCACTGCGATGGCGGCGAGATTCCGGTCAGTCAACTGTTATTGGTGCATCGCGATGCGCAGGGCAAGCCCGAGTACTTGTCCACCATCATGCGCGATATTTCAAGGCAAAAGACCAGTCAAATTGAGCTTACCCGGGCCAAAGAAGCCGCTGAGGCCGCCAACCTCTCAAAAAGCAGGTTTTTGGCCACCATGTCGCATGAGATTCGCACGCCCATGAACGGCATTTTGGGCATGGCGCAACTGTTGCTGATGTCTGATGTGGACAAGGATGAACGAGAAGATTACTCCAGAACCATTTTGTCGTCAGGACGCATCCTGTTGACTTTGCTCAACGACATTCTTGACCTGTCCAAAATTGAGTCCGGCAAAGTGCAGCTTGAGTCCATCGCCTTTGAACCCGCACGCTTGATCCACCAAACAAACACGCTGTTTTTGGGTACGGCACATGCCAACAATTTGCAACTGCAAGGCCTGTGGCACGGCCCTCTTGACCAGCGCTATCTGGCCGACGTTCACAGAGTACAACAGATGCTTTCCAACTTGGCAAGCAACGCCATCAAATTTACCCATCAGGGCAGCGTTCGCATCGAGGGCACCGAGATCTCGCGCGAGGGTCAAACCGCCCTGCTTGAGTTTTCGGTCACCGATACCGGCATTGGCATTGCGCCTGACAAGATCAACTTGCTGTTCAAGCCTTTTTCGCAGACCGACAGCTCAACCACGCGAGAGTTTGGTGGAACAGGGCTGGGCCTGTCCATCGTGTCTCAGTTGGCCCGCATGATGGGCGGTGATGTTGGCATTGAAAGCAAGGTTGGCAAAGGCTCACGGTTTTGGTTTCGTCTGCAAGCACCCTGTGTGACGTCGACTGAAAACGCGCCATCTGAATGGGTCGTTGCAGCCGACACCGATTCATTCACCGATTCATTTACCGATTTTGCCGCTTTGGGCAAACGGGTGTTGTTGGCCGAGGACAACGCCATCAATTGCATGTTGATGGATGCGTTTTTATCCAAGCTTGGAGTCGGTGTGACACTGACCCATAACGGCAAACAGACAGTGGATGCTGCCACCCAAAGTATTCGCCCTGACTTGGTCCTGATGGACTTGCACATGCCTGTGATGGATGGCTACATAGCCACCCGGCAGATCAGGCAATGGGAGGCCACCCACCATCAGCCACGCTTACCGATCATTGCACTGACCGCCGATGCCTACGAAGAAGACCACCAGCATTGCCTGGCAGTGGACATGGATGGCTTTTTAACCAAGCCCATTGTGCTGGCTGATTTGAAATTTGTCTTATCGCAATGGCTATCGACCAGCCACAGTCAGGCATCAGCGGTATCGTCAGCCGACCATGCCACTGTGCCACTGGATAGGCCTCGTTTTGTGGCACAGGTTTTGGCCCTGTTGCCTTTGCTGGAACACCATCTGTTTGATGCTCTGGCCGGCTTTAAGGACTTGCAGACCTTGACGGCCCATACGCCGATTGCAGCAGACGTGGCAGAGATAAGTGCGCTGTTGGATGCCTTTCGCTTTGACCCAGCGCAAGAGCGCTTGCGTGCCCTGGCCGCAATCAGTGACCCTACGGTACACAGGCCTCTGACGGCACTTGCCAAGCCCCAAATTTTGATGATCGACGATATGCCCGTCAATATGCTCACGCTGGGGACGGCATTGGCGGGTGAGTACGCCCTGCAAATTGCCACCTCGGGCGCAGAAGGATTGACACTGGCCGAACAGTCGCCGCCTTGCTTGATCTTGCTGGACGTGATGATGCCCACCATGAGTGGGTTTGAAACCATCCGCCACCTCAAGGACCATCCGGTCATGAGGAACATCCCGGTCGTGTTTGTCACTGCCGTGCATGAGACAGAATCAGAGGCTACCGGCTTGTCGCTGGGGGCCGTCGACTACATCACCAAGCCCATTGATGTGGACATTGCCCGCCAGCGCATCCGCAATTTGGTGGAACGCGAGCGGCTACGCTTGCAAGTTGAACAACAACGAGATCAATTGCGCAAACTGTCGGTGGCCGTTGAGCAAAGCCCCGCCTTGGTGGTGATCACCGACGTGAATGCCAGCATCGAATATGTCAACCCACGCTTTACTCAGGCAACGGGCTACCGCGCAGAAGAGGCTGTCGGAAAAAACCCCCGCTTTTTGCAGTCCGGCCAGGTTTCCCCAGAGACCTACCAAACCATGTGGCAGCAATTGACCTGCGGCCAAATATGGCACGGCGAGCTTGTCAACTGTCGCAAAAATGGTGAGGTCTATTGGGAAGACACCCAGATAGCCCCCATCAAAAGCTTGGATGGCATCGTCACCCACTATGTTGCCGTCAAAACCGAAATTACCGAGCGCAAACGTTTGGAGGCACAGATTCGTGATCTGGCTTTTTATGATGCGTTGACGCATCTGGCCAACCGCCGGTTGCTGGACGACCGGCTGGGGCAGACGATAGCTGTATGCAAGCGCAACGCCTGTCATGCGGCGGCCATGGTGCTTGATCTGGATAACTTTAAGCCCCTGAACGACCAGCATGGTCACCTGGTGGGTGACCTGCTGCTGATGGAAGCAGCCCGGCGGCTGGGAAGCTGTGTGCGCCAGATGGACACGGTGGCGCGTTTTGGTGGCGATGAGTTTGTCGTGATTTTGGGTGAGTTAGGCACTGACCATGCAGTGTCCGTGGAGCAAGCCATGGTGGTGGCCGAGAAAATACGCGCCACTTTGTCGCAAGCCTATTTGTTGCACGTCACACAGCCTGATGGCACGGTGGTCATCGTTGATCACCATTGCACAGCCAGCATTGGCGTGGTGGTGTTTTTCGACCACGAGACCCCTCAGACGGACATCCTGAAGTGGGCCGACAGCGCGATGTATTTGGCCAAGGATGCAGGACGCAATGCGATCCGGTTGTTTGAACCCTGATTAAACCCCTGCACCCATGATGGGCTACCAAACTTTACACATAAAGCCTTCCGGACGGCTGATCTCCACGTTGTCACCGTTTTGGCACAGCACATACAAGCCCTGACTGTGGGCATATTCTTTGACACTGTCACTCATCACCATCGCTGCCACTGCACCCAGCGCCCGATGGTTTTGGTACAGCGGCAGCACACGTTTGAACTTTTCCATGCGACGCAGATGTTCATCAACGTGATCGCGGGTCAGTTTGCTTTTGCATTCCACGACCACCAGCACACCGTCATTGACCACCAGCAGGTCAATCTCCAGGGCTTCGCCGTTGCGTTTGGCCTCAAAGCCTGGATGGACCGCGTGCACCTCGATACCCTCGGCCTGAAACAGTCGCGCCACCGCCGGGGCCACGCTATGTTCAACAAACTGACCTAAACGGTTGCCCAGGTCGCCCAAGTTTTTGGACAGGTTCTTGACAATGCGGTCGGTTTCAGCAGCACGCTCTTTCATCAAACGCTCGGTTTCGGCTGAACTTTCCTTCATCAACCGCTCGGTTTCGGCGGCACTTTCCTTCATCAGTCGCTCGGTTTCCTTAAATTTGCGGTCAGATTCGGCATCGCGCTCTTTCATCAACCGCTCGGTTTCGGCTGCACTTTCTTTCATCAACCGCTCGGTTTCCTTGAAGCTCAGTCTGGCCTCCTGAAATTTCAGGCTGGTCTCCTGAAACATGAGCCAAACATCCTGAAACGTGAGCGGATTTTGTTCAATCGTGGGGGCTACGGGGGTCATGGGGGTTACTCCTGTTTTATGTGGGTCGATGTTTTCATTTTAGGGACAGGTCGCAGCAGGTAATCAAACAAGTAATCAAACAGGTAATCAAACAGGTGATCAAACAGGTGATCAAGCTGGCGATCCGCTTGCACATTCGTTTTGGACCCCTGTTAAAAATGGTGAAAATAACGCATTCAGTTTCAAAGCCGCTTCAAAGTATAAAAACACACGATTTATGGACTCAACGCACCCTACAAACCTCACACACACCACGCACACCACACACATGGACCTGCCCTGTCGGTCCTATTGCGAAACCGAGCCTATTCGCTATCCTGATGCGATACAGCTCCATGGTGCGTTGCTGGTGCTGGGGCGGTCGTCCAAAATCATCGAGGCCGCCAGCGAGTCGTGTCAGTCCTGGCTAGGCCTGTCAGCCCGTCGCCTGCTGGGACAAACCCTGGGCCAGGTTTTTGGGCCAGAGTTTGAGGCCGCCGTGCTGGCTGATCTGACTGACAGTTTGCCCCCACTGACCTCGCTGATCCCGCTGTTGTACAACGGCAGACGGTTTGCCGTCAGGTCTTTTGGCAACGATACCGGTCACCTGGTGATCGACATGGAGCCTTGCGAAACACACGATGCGTCCAAGTCGTTGGGGTCGTTTGACCTGACACACCGGTGTCGCAGGGGGCTGGAGGCTCTGCGCTTGCTGTCCACCACGGATGAGGTCACACAGGCTGCCACTGCGTTGATTCGCAAGCTGACTGGCTTTGATCAGGTGATGATCTACCGCTTTGATGCCGACTGGAACGGCTTGGTGGTGGCTGAATCGACCGCTGAAAATGTCGCGTCTTTCCTGGGGCTGCACTTTCCGGCCAGTGACATCCCGGCGCAAGCGCGTGAATTCTTCAAACTGTGCCGCGTTCGCCTGATCCCGGACGTGAACGATACCCCGTCAGCACTGCTGGCATCCACCAACCCACACGCCATTGACCTGGGGCGATCTGCCTTGCGCAGCGTGTCACCTCTGCACATTGAGTATCTGCAAAACATGGGCGTTCGCGCCACCCTGGTGCTTGCCTTGGTGCTTGAAGGGCGGCTGTGGGGACTGGTATCGTGTCACCACAAAAACGCCCCCAAATACATGACACCAGCGGATCGCGATGCTGTGGCATGGCTGTGTGAGGACATCGCCGTGTTACTGGAAGTCAAACTGAGCAGTGAGCGACGAGCGCGTGAGCACTGTCTGGCACTGCGCAGGCGCAGATTAACTGACTCTGTCCGCCGGTTTGAACTCAGGCAGATCATGCAAGCGGACCACAATGCAGATCTGCTGGGTGTCATGGGGGCCGACGGGTTTGCCTGGGTGTCAGACGGTGTTGTGCAAACAACGGGTTGCGCCCCAGACACCTTGCGCATTCTTGAGATGCATCGGCGATACCTTTTGCGTGCAGGCACTTTGCCCGTGTACGCCTGCCATGCCTTAAACCGTGATTTAGGCATGAATGATGCCGATGACGGTGTGGCGGGTGTTTTGTTTGTCCCTGTACGTTGCACGCCCGCAGTTACCCTGGTCTGGTTTAGGCGCGAACGGCATCTCTCCATCCAATGGGCCGGCAACCCGCAGCAGGCCCATACGGCCAACGACAGCGGTCGTTTGTCGCCTCGCAAGTCGTTTGCCCTGTTTGTGCAGGAGGTCCGTGGTCAGTCGTTGGCTTGGCAAGCCGAAGAGCTTGAGTCTGCCGCCGAATTGCAAGTATTGGTTGAGATCAACGCCCTGCGAGAGGGCGAAGTCCATTTCAAAGAAGCCCAACACATCGCCTGTCTGGGCAGTTGGGAGTGGAATTTGGCCAGTGGCAATAACCGCTGGTCCGACCAGCAGTACCGCATCTTTGGGTACGCGCCCGGGACGGTTTGTCCCAGCTACGAAGTGTTTATGGGGGCTGTGCATCCTGACGATCGATCCAAAGTCATCCAGGCGGCAGACAATGCCATCCATGGCAGGGCATCGTACGACATCGAGTTTCGGATCGTGCGGCCCGATGGTCATCTCAGACACATTCACAGCATGGGCAGGCTAGAGTGCGATGCCCATGGTCATCCTCTGCGAATGACAGGCACTTTGCAAGACATCACGCAACGTATAGAGAACCAGCTACGCCTGGAAAAACTGCTGGCAGAGCAGAAAACATTGCTCAACAACAGTCTGGTTGGCATTGCAAAAGCCCAACACCGCACGATCATCTGGGCCAATACGGCTTTTGAAACCATACTGGGTTATGGCCCCGGTGAACTGCAGGGTGTGGAAACCCGCCGTGGATACCCCAGCGAAGCGGCCTGGCGTGCTTTTGGTGCTGCGGTTTATCCGCTCCCATCGCCTGGCCAAATTCGCAGGATAGAAACCGAATTTATGCGCAAAGACGGCAGGATGATCTGGGTCGATTTAAGCGGCACGGTGCTGGATGTGGCAACGGACACAACGCTTTGGTGCTATGTTGACATCACTGACAGAAAGCAGAACGCCCTTGCATTGGAAGCCAGCGAGCATCGATTGACGATGGCGCAAGAGTATGGACACATCGCGTTCTGGGAGTTGGATTTGATGACTGATCAATATTACTTGTCACCCACGTTTGAACGTCTCATTGGCGTTCCAACGGGCAGTTCAAGGGAAATGGTGCATGAACGTATTCATCCGGATGACCGTTCAAAGACTGTAGCGCTGGCGTTCGACACGATCCATTCGCACCAACCCTACCAGACAGAATTCCGCATGAATACAAACGACGGTGCAACCATCTGGATGTTGAGCCGTGGAAATGTGCAATATGACGCAGATGGCAAGCCGATCAGATTTGTAGGGATCAACCTGGACATCACCGACCGAAAGCAGAGCGCCCTTGAATTGGAAGCCAGCCAGCAGCGATTGACGATGGCGCAAGAGGCCGCACGCGCAGGTGTCTATGAGCTGGATATGCTGACCGGTATAGCCTCTCTGTCTCCAGAGTTTGAACGCATTTTTGGTTTCAAATCAGGTATCCATGTAGAAGATGCGCAGGCGGTTGCACATCCTGACGATCTGGATCGGTTCCGTGCTGAGATAGCCGCAGCCATAGAACGACATGAACCCTACGAAGTGGAGTTTCGCTATCGCCGCAAGGGTTCCAGTGAAATCCGCTGGGCAGTCAATCGGGGAAGTGCACAATACGATGCAACTGGCAAACCGATCAAGCGTGTCGGCATCAACATGGACATTACCGATCGCAAGCGCAAGGATGCTGAGCGCGACCGGCTGCAAATGATCATTGCAGAACTGCCCGAATTTGTGGGCATGATCGACATGCAGGGTCGTCAAATTTATCTGAACAAAGCAGGCATCAAACTCTTGGGGCATCCCGAGGACATTGACTGTTCTACCTTGAAAATCAACGACATGCAACCCCATTGGGCCGCTAGGCGTACCTTAGAAGAGGCTATACCCACGGCGCTCACACAGGGGTTCTGGCAGGGTGAAACCGCGCTGCTGCACCGCGATGGTTTTGAGATTCCTGTCCTGCAAGTGGTGCTGGTGCATCGCGACAAATCGGGTCACCCGGAGTATTTGTCCACCATCATCCATGACATTTCGCAGCAAAAAGCCGCTGAAAAAGAGTTAACCCAGGCCAAAGAAGCCGCTGAGGCCGCCAGCCGAACCAAGTCCCAATTTTTGGCCAACATGAGCCACGAGATACGCACCCCCATGAACGGTGTGGTGGGCATGATCGACATCCTGCAACTCACCGATCTCAACGTCGATCAACATCGCATGTTGAACACCATCGTGCAGTCGTCGCAAGCCCTACTGCGCATCCTGAACGATATTTTGGATTACTCCAAAATTGAAGCCGGTATGTTGAGCGTCGAGCGCGTCGCTACCTCATTGACTGAAGTGGCCTCTAGCGTCGTGCTACTGATGCAAAGCACAGCCAGCGTCAAGTCGATCGACCTGTCGATGTGGATAGACCCCAGGCTGCCGCCCCTGGTTTTGTCTGACCCCACCCGACTGCGCCAGGTCTTGCTTAACCTGCTGGGCAATGCGGTCAAATTTACCTCTGGCAGTACCGACCATCCGGGGTGCGTGGCTTTGCGCATTGAGCTAGGTGCGCATCCTGACGGCACACCGGTCATGTTGCTGCGGATCATCGACAACGGCATGGGTATGTCGCACGAGATCGTTGCCAAATTGTTTCAACCCTTTACCCAGGCCGATGCCAGCACGGCGCGCCAGTTTGGCGGCACGGGTCTGGGTTTGTCCATCAGCCAACGTCTGGTCACGCTGATGGGTGGGCAAATCGCCGTGACCAGCGCCTTGGGGCAAGGTGCAGAGTTCACGATCACCCTGCCCTTGCAAGAGGCCTCTCCCGACAGCGTGGTGGCATCTGCGCCTGAGCGACGAATGCAGATACGTCAGCAAGTTCCATCCATCGGTGCAGCGCTGGCAGCACATCAGCTTGTGCTACTGGCTGAAGACAATGAAACCAACAGCGATGTACTGCGCGAGCAGTTGCGCCTGTTGGGCTATGCCAGTGAGGTGGCCATGGACGGCCCAACAGCCCTGCACATGTGGCGCACCGGTCGCTATGCCTTGCTGCTGACCGACTGCCACATGCCAGGCATGGACGGTTTTGAACTGACAGCGGCCATTCGCCGGGCCGAGCCTGCCGGCAGCCGCCTGATCATCATTGCTGTCACGGCCAGCGCCATGCAGGGCGAAGCCAAGCGCTGTCTGGACTGTGGCATGGACGACTACCTGAGCAAGCCCGTTCGCTTGCAAGAACTGGGGAATATGTTGGCCAAATGGCTGCCCTTGGCATCTGAAGTGCAGGTCTCTGCGGACATCACGGTTGCAGACCCTGTGCCAGTCCCGATGATGCCAATAATGCCAATGATGCCAATGATGCCAAAAACACCAATGACACCAGAGGCAGCGCAGCCTGTTGTCTGGGATGCCAACGCTCTGGGCCAACTCGTAGGCAACAACCCCGGGTTGCACAAACGCCTGTTGGGCAAATTTTTGCACACCACCCAAAACCAGGTCAGCGTGATCGAAGCCGCCGCACAAGCGGGCCAGATGCCAGATGCAGCCAGAGTGGCGCACACGCTGAAGTCAGCGGCTCGCATGGTGGGTGCCATGGCCTTGGGGGAACTGTGCCAACACATCGAAATGGCTGGTTTGGCCGGTGATGCGGTCTCTTGCAGTGCATTGTCTGCGGGTCTGGCCCAGGCTTTTGCAGAGGCCCAAGCCCCCATTCGGTCACACCTGACAAGCCTATCAACCCCTATTGGGCATCCGTCTGCTCAGTGAGACAGAAATTGCAAAGCGACCAAGCAACCGACACACGGCAGTGCTGCGCAGGCAAGCCCGAACCTCTTGGAAGATGCTAAAACCTGGGTTTTTTGATGTACATTCGGCAGGCAACTCGCGAAAACCCAAGTTCCATTTTGGGTCACCTGACGGCAGGGGCCAGTCGGTCAAGACCTGCAAAGCAGGATTCCTGTTAGGTATGCCAACGCAAAACAGTTCGCCGCAGCGCGGGCCGAAGGTATCACCCCGTCGTTCTTGTCAGGGCGGCTTTGCATCCATCCAATTGTGTTTGTGTTTGTGTTTGTATTAATTAATTTGTTTTATTATGTGTGTTAATTTTTCATTAATTTGTATTTATTCAAGTTGATGACTTTGTCATGTGAGGACTTAAGCAATGAGACGTATGAAACTGCCGGTACACGGCACTTTGGTGGCGATCACAAAGATCGCAGCACTGGCCGCACTTTTAAGCCTGGGCGCTTGCAAAGATGCCACCCAAGCATCGGCTGACGACACGAGCAGCGGCTTTCCACGCGGTAAAACCCTTTATCTGGCAGGGTCCCAGTGGGGCGATCCCAGTTCGTTTAACCCCCTGGCCGACTGGCCGGCCTGGCCCGTCAATGACCGTTTTAACCTGGTCTATGAGCCTTTGCTCACCTACAACACTTTGAGCGGTCAGGTTGAGCCTTTGCTGGGCAGACTGGCCGACAAATCCGCCGACAGCATCAAAGTGGTGATCAACCCCGCCGCACGGTGGAGCGACGGCAAAGCCGTCACATCCACCGATGTCAAATTTGTCTTTGAACTGGGCAAACGCTTCAAAAGTGCTGCCACAGCCCATGCCTTGGACTACATCTCTGATATTTTGGTGAGTACCGTCGATGACGGCGGTGCCAAGGCTGAGCAATTGACTTTTGTGGTCAATAAATCAGGTCGCAACAACCCCCTCATGGTCATGGATTTGTTGCAGGCCGTTCGCATCGTCCCTGCCCACGTTTTTGAGCCAAAACTGGCAAAACACAAAGACCTCGCAGAGGTTCTCAAACTCAAAATAGACATTTCCCCCGTTGTCTCAGGCCCCTACACCCTGTTGACCTACTCCAACGAAAAAATTGTCCTGAAGCGCCGTGAAGATTACTGGGGCAATGCCGCCCTGCACCAGGGCAAACCGCCGGTTCCTGAGTACATCGTTCACCCCATCTACAAAAGCAACGACGCTTTTGCCATCGCGCTTCAAAAGGGCGAAATCGACGCATCGCAAACCTTTATCCCCCGCATCTGGCTGAAAAGCAAGGACAAAGTGACTACCTGGTACGACAAGGCACCCTACTTTGTGCCGGGTTCGATCCCCATGCTGCTGATCAACAACACCAAAAAGCCCTTGGACGATAAAAACTTTCGACGTGCCATGGCCTATGCGCTGGACTACAAGGCCATCAAAGACTTGGCTGTTTCGGGCTACAGCCCCGACATGAAACCCGGCCTCATCATGCCATCAGGTATTGAAGGCAAGTACTACGATGATGCGGTTGCCAAGGCGACAGCCGTAGGCCCATTGTTCAACCTGGAAGCCGCCAAAAAACTGTTGGCTGACAGCGGCTACAAGTCTGTCTTCAATGCCGATGGCACGCTTGATTCGATGGTGGATGCCAATGGCACGCACGTTCCCACCCTTTACATCAAGTCCCCGGCCGGCTGGTCAGACTGGGAGGCCATGGTGTCCATTGCTGTCAAAGGTATGCGCGCAGCAGGCATTGACATTCGTGAAGGCTTCGTCGATGCCAGCCTGTACTGGCCGGCTTTGCCGTCCGGTGACTTTGACCTGATCATGCACAAGCCTGCCGCAGCAGTCACACCCTCTCTGCCTTGGAGCCGTTTTGAGTCCATCATGTCGTCTCGCAATTGGTTGCCTGTAGGTAGCAACAGGAAGATGAACGAAAACCAGGGCCGTTACAACAACCCCAAATCCAAAACCTACAACCCCCGCGTGGATGCCCTGCTCCGCGAAATTCCAACGCTCTCTGACGATGCCGCAATCAAGGCCGCCTACACCGAGCTCAATACCATTTTTATGAACGACCAGCCTGCTCTGCCCCTCTGCTTTTTGCCAGAGCAGTTCTATGAGTTCAGCACCAAACACTGGACGGGGTGGCAGACCGAAAAAAACCCCATCGCACCGCCGCTTCTGCCTTGGATAGGTGCGGCGACCAAAGCCCTGTGGCAACTGAAACCCGTCAAATAAGTTGCAAATAGTTTGGCAATCAAGGGATTCGCATGCTTAAAAACCACCCCACATTTCGCTACATCCTCCACCGTGGAGCTTGGTATCTATTGACTTTTTTTGTGGCTGTCACCATTAACTTTTTTTTGCCACGTTTGGGCACGGGTAACCCCGTGGACATCATCATGGGCAAGGTCACCTCCACCTCGCAAGAGGCTGCCAAAGAAAAAGAAGAGGCCTACCTCAAAGAGTTTGGATTGGTGCAGGTGGATGACTCAGGCAACATTCAGCGTGACACCGAAGGCCGCCCCTTGAAGGCCTCAAGCTTTCAGCAGTTTGGCAACTATCTGCTGATGAGCCTAAGAGGCGACTTAGGCACGTCGTTTCAAAAATACCCCAAAAAAGTCATGGACGTGATCGTCGAGGCCGTGCCCTGGACGCTGGCCTTGCAACTGCCCACGATCGTCTTTGGGTGGTTTGTTGGTAATTTTTTGGGTGCCCTGGCGGCTTACCGGCGAGGTGCTTTTGACAAAGTGTTTTTTCCGCTGGCCTTGTTGATCAGCTCGTTTCCCTTCTTTGTCTTTGGGATGCTGCTGGTCTATTATTTTTCGGTCGTGCTGGGGTGGTTTCCGGCAATGGGCGGGTATTCGGGCGATCTGGTGCCCAGTTTTTCA
Organism: uncultured beta proteobacterium; assembly: GCA_903822205.1. Lineage (GTDB taxonomy): Bacteria > Pseudomonadota > Gammaproteobacteria > Burkholderiales > Burkholderiaceae_C > Rhodoferax. The sequence continues at coordinate 16,149 of CAIJOK010000119.1, forward strand.
CTGGCCTTTTTCTCATCCGTGGCTTACTTTTACGTGCTGCCATTTTTCTCGATCTTTTTGATCCTGGCCGGTGGTCAGGCCATCGGTATGCGGTCGATGGGCATTTATGAGCTGGGAACCGATTACATCAAATACGCCAAATGGCTGGGTCTCAAAGAACACAAAATACTTTTGTACTTGTTCAGAAATGCCATGCTGCCCCAATTGACCGGCTTGGCCTTGTCGCTTGGCACCATGATCGGCGGTGCCCTCATCACCGAGATGATTTTTTCGTACCCGGGGCTGGGCATGGCCATGCTCAGCGCCATTCAAAACAACGACTATCCCCTGATCCAGGGATGTACGCTGCTGGTCACGGTCAGTGTGTTGATCGCCAACTTTACGGTGGACATCATGATCGGTTTTCTTGACCCTCGGGTTAAAGCCGGCCTACAGATGGAGGGGTAACCCCATGAAACTTTTACGCAACCTTCTTAAATCTCCGATGTTCGTGATCGGTACGCTGCTCTTTGTATCCACTTTGCTGATCGCTGTGCTCGGCCCCTTTGTCTATAACGTCAATACCAACCAGGTGACCGGCCCTTATGCTGCACCCGGCACGATGGGCAGTTGGGCTGACCCCCAGTCAGGCCAGACCATTCAACCGTATTTGTTGCTCGGCTCAGACAACATGGGTCGCGACAATGTTTCGTTGTTGATCTTGGGCTTGCGCTCATCCCTCTATGTGGGCTTGTTGGCCGGTGTTATCGCCACCACCCTGGGCACACTGATCGGCATCTATGGCGGCTTTAGGGGCGGCTGGATCGATGATGCCCTCAACTCTGTGACCAACCTGTTCATCGTCATCCCGTCTTTTGTGGTGCTGATCTTGATCAGCTCCAGCCTGTCCAACGGTCGCTCACTCACGCTCATTGGACTCATCATCGGCATGACCACCTGGACATGGTCGGCCCGTGCCGTGCGAGCACAGTCTGCCGCCCTCAAAAGCCGTGACCATATCTCACTGGCCCGCATGAATGGTGACAACACGCTGATCATTTTGGTCAAGCACATCCTGCCCTATCTGCTGTCTTATGTGTTCATGGTGTTCATTTTGCAGATCGCCTCAGGCATCCTCTCTGAGGCTGCCATCTCGATGATCGGACTGGGGCCACTCGACACGCAGTCTCTGGGTGTTATCCTCAATGATGCCAAGAGCAATGGTGCCCTGGGCGATGGTGTCTGGTGGGCGTTCTTTCCGGCCTCCATCCTGATCACCCTGATCGTGTTTGCCCTGTATCTGATCAACACCTCGATGGAGGGGGTCTTCAACCCCCGCCTGCGCAAGTAGGAGACTCTCATGCCTATTTTTGAAGTTGATCATTTAAGCCTGCACTACCTCACCCGCTTTGGACAAAAAGTCCATGCAGTGTCAGGCGTGTCTTTTACGATGGAGCAAGGTGAGATTTTGGGCATTGCCGGTGAATCCGGCTGCGGCAAATCAACCCTGGTCAACGGCCTGATGGGGCTGTTCATCCCGCCTTTGTACCCCGCTGCGGGCGATGTTCGCGTGGGTGGCGAGTCCCTGATGAACCGCACGCCGCAAGACATTCGCGCCAATGTGCTGTCCCGCAAAGTCTCCATGATTCCACAGGGTGCCTTCAATGCCTTGAACCCCACCCGCCGCGTCAAGGACATTGCAGCCGATGTCATCGCGGCGCATGAACAGGTGAGCGGTGGCAATCGCCGTGAAATCTACCAGCGGCTGCGCGACCGTTTTGATTTGTTTGGCATGGACACCGACCGCGTCCTCAATTCATTTCCTATCCAACTGACCGCCGGTGAGCGCCAGCGTTCCGTGATCGGCATCTCCACCCTGCTCAACCCCCAGATGGTGATCGCCGACGAGCCTACGTCTGCGCTGGATGTCAGCACCCAAAAAGTGGTGATCCGGATGATCTTTGACCTGCTGGACAAAGGCATTTTCTCAACCATGATCTTTATCACCCACGAGCTGCCGCTGTTGCGCCATGTGGCCAACAACATCGCCATCATGTACGCCGGCCAGATCGTCGAAAAAGGAACGACAGAGCAAATCGTCTTTGACCCTCGTCACCCTTACACCCAGGCTTTGATGGGGGCCATGTTGAGCGCCGAGGCCGGACAACGGCAAAAAAAACCCGTGGCCATTGAAGGTGCTCCCCCCAATCTGGCCAACCGCATCACTGGCTGCCGTTTTGCCGATCGTTGCCCGGTGGCCCGACCTGAGTGCAAACAACAAGCTCAAACCATCCGCATCGTGAGTGACCGTGAGGTAAGGTGCAGTTATGCCGAATAATTCCTCTCATAGTATGCCGGGGCAAGCGCCCATTTTCTCGGCAAAGCAAGTGTCCATGGATTTTGGCCATGGCAAAAAAATCTGCCATGCCGTTCAAAATGTCAGCTTTGACATCGCCGATGGTGCCATCGTGTCTGTCGTAGGAGGCTCAGGTTGCGGCAAAAGTGTGCTGGCCAAGATCATGCTGGGTTTGTACGCCCCCACATCGGGCGAGTTTTTGTACCAGGGCCGTCCCATCACCGATCAGCGAGACCACTGGAACGACGTGCAGTCGGTATTTCAAGACCCTTTTAGCTGCTTTAACCAGTTTTTTACGATTCATTCCCAGCTTAAGGATGCTTTTGGCATTCTCAAAAACAAGCCGTCCAGGGCTGAGATTGACAGCCGCGTCGATGCTGCCCTGCGTGCCGTCAATGTGCTGCCAGCCGAAATCGAAGGCAAATACCCTTTTGAGTTATCCGGTGGACAAATGCAGCGCATGTTGCTGGCGCGCATCTTTGCACTGCGCCCCAAAGTCTTGGTGGCTGATGAGCCAACGTCGATGGTCGATGCCTGTGTGCGTGCCAATATTCTTGACTATTTGATGAAACTTAAGCATGAGTTGGGCATGACCATTGTTTTTGTGACGCACGATATTGGTCTGGCCTATTATGTCAGTGACCAAATATTCATCATGCATGAGGGCCAAATTGTCGAATCAGGCATTCCTGATGAGGTGGCTTTACACCCCAAACACCCAGTGACCCTTCAATTGATCGATGATATTCCAGATATTCACAAGGACTGGATCAAGCGCTGAACATTAATCGTTCAATATTCGGCATGGCCGCCACGCATGGACAGTTTGGGTTGTTGCCGTTGTCTGCCCCATGGCGGTCCATCCAGTCAGGCCGGTGCTGATTCCACTCGGTTGCGACCATTGCGTTTGGCCTGGTACAGGCCCAGGTCGGCGGCTCTGACCAGGTCTTCAAGGGTGTGCATGACCGGTGTTTTTTGCGCCACACCCACGCTGATGCTGCCAGGCCAAATGCCATCGCCCGTCACCCGCACTCTCAAATCTGCGATCGCTGCACGCATTTTGTGTGCCACTTTCAGGCCGCCGTCCAGCGCCGTGTCAGAGCAGATCACCAAAAATTCGTCGCCCCCCAGACGGCACACCACGTCGTCGGTGCGTACGTGGTCACGCAGTTGGTGGGCTAGGTGTTTGAGCACCTCGTCGCCTGCATCATGGCCATAGTGGTCGTTGATCTGTTTAAAACCGTCGGCATCGATCATCATGCATGACAGAGGCTCATGCGTCCGTGAGGACTCAGTCCAAACTTTCGACAACCAAGCCATGGCGTGGCGGCGGTTAGGCAAACCGGTCAAAGCATCGAACAGGGCCATTTGCTCCAACAAATGGTTGGCTTCAGACAGGCTGCGGGTGCGTTCTTGAACCTTTTGCTCCAGTGTGCGATTGAGTTCGATGAGCTGCTGATTGCGTTCGGACACCTGTTTGAACAAACCATTCAAAGCCAGCAACAAAGGCTCTGTGGCACCGGGTTGATCGGTATCTTCAGCCACGTAGGCCTCTGACGCGCTCTGGCCGGCCAAAATGGCCGCCCTCTGTCTGGCCATCGACTGATCGGTACCCAAAATATGGTAAGCCAGCCAGTAGGTTAAAAACTTCAAAAGGTCATTGGCCGCCTGTTGACCATGGATACTTTTGAGACGGACAACCTCCTTCAAAAATTCGCAGTGGATGGTTTTGTGCTCCATCACATGACGGTCATCCAGTCCAACGGACTCCATCATGGCCTCTTCGGTTGCAAAATGGTACTGGGCATAGGCCGTCAGTTTGGCCAGAACGGCCTCAATGTCGGCAACCTGAACGCCGTCTTCGCCATTCAGCAATTGTTCAAGACGGTTGATCAAATTGACCAAAAGTTGATGTTGTTCATCCACATCGGCGATACCTGTCACAAAATGGCGATCCCATACAAATGAACCCACGGTATTGACCCCTTTGACTAAAAAGGCCGATTATCGAAGTATCTCTGTTTCTTGTCTTTTGTCGTCTGCTACACCAAGGGGCATTGAACCTTTCATTTTGTCAGTTAATGTAAAAAAATATCGAAAATCGCAAATAGAAAATCGGGTGAGGTGAAGCTGTCATCCGACATGAACCCATCACAACGCCACGACGGGATCGTCTTTCATTTTTCATCTTTGTTTTTCATCTTTGTTTTTCATCTTGGTGGAGAGGTCGGAATGCCCATGGCGGTCCGTCCCTTCCCTTCCCTTCACTCTTCCTCTTCCCCATGAATTACGATCCACCCCATGTCTCCATTACCCCTTACGTTGCCCGTGCCCACGGGTGTCAGCCCTGCCAAACGGGCATGGCGGCGTTTTCGCCGCAGTCGCACAGGCTACTTCAGTCTGATCATTTTTTGTGTTCTGACCGGGTTTTGCCTGATCGCCGAGTTGGTCAGCAATGACCGCCCTTTGCTGGTGGCCTACCAGGGACGGTTTTTTGTTCCGATCGTGGCGGACTATCCTGAAACCACGTTTGGCGGGGACTTTGAGACAGCCACCGATTACCTTGACCCCTTCATCCGGGGACAATTGACCCAGCACGGCAACTGGGCGCTGTTTGCCCCCAACCCCTATGGCCCCAAAACGATCAACTACTTTGCCTCGTCGCCTAACCCCTCGCCGCCCACTGCTGACAATTGGCTGGGCACTGACGACCGTGGGCGCGATGTGCTTGCGCAACTGGTCTATGGCTTTCGCTTAAGCGTGCTGTTTGCCCTGGCTCTGACAGCCCTTGGCATCTTGCTGGGCATCGCAACCGGTGCCATTCAGGGGTTTTTTGGCGGTACAACCGACCTGACGGTGCAGCGACTGATTGAAATCTGGGGGGCGATGCCTGAGCTTTATCTGCTGATCATCTTCAGCGCCATGTTCACGCCCAGTATCTGGTTGTTGTTGATTTTGCTCAGTCTGTTTGGATGGATGGGCTTGTCTGACTATGTGCGTGCCGAATTTTTGCGCAACCGGCAGATGGACTATGTGCGCGCCGCACGGTCGCTGGGGGTGGGCAACTGGCAGATCATCTGGCATCACCTGCTGCCCAACAGTCTGACCCCCGTGGTCACGTTTTTGCCCTTTCGCATGAGCGCGGCCATTTTGGCTTTGACATCACTCGACTTTTTGGGGCTGGGGGTGCCACCCGGCACGCCTTCGTTAGGCGAATTGCTGTCTCAGGGCAAAAACAACATCGATGCCTGGTGGATTTCGCTGTCCACCTTTGCGGTGCTGGTGCTCACCCTGCTGCTGCTCACCCTGATGGGCGATGCCCTGCGCGATGCGCTTGACCCCCGAAAGGCTGACCAATGACCCACGATCTGCTTGAAGATGCCCGTGAACCCCATTGTCAAGACAATTTTTGGTTAATTGAAGTATCTATTTAGATTCCCATGCCAAATACCGTCATGCCAGTAGATGCTTTTTGCCTTCGCAGGCAAGATAACATCTGGCAGCGTGCTATAGTTCTCCCTGTTCGGGAGAATTGTTGATGCGCGTGATCGCCAAAAGTACACTGGTCAAGTTTTGGAGTCAGCCAGGGCGTTCTGACGCAAAAAGTGCTTTGCAAAGTTGGCACGATGAAGCGCAAAAGGCAAACTGGCTAACACCCCAAAATATCAAAGACCAGTACGGTAGCGCGAGTATCTGTGGCAATAACCGTGTGGTCTTTAACATCGCTGGCAACAAATACCGGTTGGTCGTTGAGATGCAATACCAAGCAGCCATCGCCTGGGTCAAGTTCATGGGTACTCATGCGCAATACGATCAGATTAATGTGGAGAATGTCAATGACTATTAAACCCATCCGTAATGACAACGATTTGCACACGGCATTCAAGCAACTGGAGTCGGTATTTCAGGCACCAGACGGGTCAGAGCAAGCCGACCTGCGCGACGTGCTGGTGACGCTGATTGAGGCCTATGAGCAAAAACATTACCCGATCGGCCCGGCTGACCCGGTGGATGCCATCAAATTCAGAATGGAACAGCAAAACTTAACCCCCAAAGACCTCGAACCCTACATTGGCAGCAGTGGTCGGGTCTCCGAGGTACTTAACCGCAAGCGTCGCTTGAGTTTGCAGATGGTCAAAAAACTGCATGTTGGCTTGCGCATCCCATTTGAGAGTTTGCTGGCGACAGCGTGATCTGCCGTCAATCGACATCAAGACGATCAGATTTTGCCCCCTGGCGACATGCAGTTTCAGTCCCAACCCTCAGCACGATCGCCGTCATCGTCATCGTCGTCGTCATCGTCGCCTGCACCTAACGGCCCGCAAAAGGCCTTGCGCAAGCTGGGCCTGCACCGCGCCATAGACCTGGCCCTGCATTTGCCACTGCGCTATGAGGATGAAACCCGCATCGACCGGTTGTGCGACGCGCAGCAGGGCGACACCGTGCAGATCGAGGGGGTGGTTACGCACTGCGACATCAAGCCCGGGGCGCAGCGCCAATTGCTGGTGACACTGGACGACGGCACAGGGGTGTGTTTGCTGCGGTTTTTTACCTTTTACCCCGCCATGCAAAAGGCCTTGGCCCCGGGCAACCGCATCAGGGCACGCGGCGAGCTTAAAGGTGGTTATGCCGGTCTCACCCTGATGCACCCAGCCTTTAAGCCTGCAAGCGGTGAACTGCCCACAACCCTGACCCCCGTCTATCCCACCTCAGCCGGACTGCCGCAGGCGTATCTGCGACAGGTCGTTGCCACGGGCTTGGCACGGGCTGATCTGAGCGAAACCGTACCGGCCCCCTATCTGGACCCAATTGCGCAGCAATGCCCGTGGTCACTGCATGATGCGCTATCGTTTTTGCACTATCCAGGGCCTGATGTGACACTGGCTGTCCTGCAAGACCGCCATCATCCAGCCTGGACCCGCATCAAAGCCGAAGAGCTGTTGGCGCAGCAACTGTCGCAATGGCAGGCCAAACACGACCGTTCACTGCGATCAGCACCGGCGCTGCCCAGCAGGCTGCCCCAAGCGCCCATCGCCAAAAAATCATCAAAAAAAATAACGACATCCACATCGACCCCACCCACCCTACCCTCCTTGCAGGCACAGTTGCTGGCTTCTTTGCCCTTTACGCTGACAAAAGCCCAGCACCGTGTGACCGATGAAATCTGCCGTGACCTGGCCCGGCCCGTGCCCATGCACCGTTTGTTGCAGGGCGATGTGGGGGCAGGCAAAACCGTGGTGGCCGCACTGGCTGCCGCTGTGTGCATCGATGCAGGGTGGCAATGCGCCCTGATGGCTCCCACCGAGATTTTGGCCACCCAGCACTTTGCCAAACTGGTGAGCTGGCTGTCGCCCCTGGGGGTGACCACTGCTTGGCTGACCGGTACTCAAAAAGCCAAAGAGCGGCGTGCCATGCTGGCCCTGGTGGCCAGTGGTCAGGCCGGCCTGGTGGTGGGCACACACGCCATGATTCAGGACGCGGTGGTGTTCAACAAGCTAGCGCTGGTGGTGATCGACGAGCAGCATCGCTTTGGCGTGGCACAGCGTCTGGCCTTGCTGGGCAAACTGGCCAACACGACACCCCCCGATGTAACTGCCCATGCCGACCTGCCAAAGTCTCATTTGCAACCCCATTTGCTGATGATGACGGCCACGCCTATTCCGCGCACCCTGGCCATGAGCTATTACGCTGATCTGGATGTGTCCACCCTGGACGAATTGCCGCCGGGCCGCACCCCTGTCGTCACCAAGCTCATCCATGAGTCCCGCCGCGATGAGGTGGTCCAGCGCATCAAAGGGCAACTGTCACAGGGGCGGCAGGTGTATTGGGTGTGCCCGTTGATCGAGGAGAGCGAGGCTGTCGATCTGTCCAATGCCACCGAGACCCATGCCCAGATCAGCCTGGCATTGCCTGAAACCACGGTGGGCTTGCTGCATTCGCGCATGAATGCTGCTGACAAGCAGGCTGTCATGGCCTTGTTTACCAGCGGCCAGATGGGGGTGTTGGTCAGCACCACGGTGATCGAAGTGGGGGTGGATGTTCCCAATGCCAGCCTGATGGTGATCGAACACGCCGAGCGTTTTGGCCTGAGCCAACTGCACCAGTTGCGCGGACGGGTAGGTCGCGGTGCCGCAGCATCGGCGTGTGTGCTGCTTTATTCGACGGGCGATGCCCCCCGATTGGGGCAGGCCGCCAGGGATCGCTTGCAAGCCATGATCCAGACCAGCGATGGTTTTGAGATTGCCCGCCGAGATCTCAAAATACGCGGCCCCGGCGAATTTATGGGGTCCAAACAGTCTGGTGATGCCATGCTGCGCTTTGCCGATGTGACCGAGGACGAGGCCCTGGTCGAATGGGCGCAACGCACAGCCCCGCTGATGTTGCAAGACCATCCGGCCCTGGCGCAGCAGCACATGGCCCGCTGGCTGGGTGTTCGCCAGGACTACCCGTTGGCTTAGTTTGATGGAGATTGGATGCCAAATCGTCATGGCGTTGTTGTCAGTTCATGGACGTGTCCGTGCGATGAAAACGAGAGCGCCATGGCCACCCAAGCCACAGGCCTCCAACACGATTCAAGTCACTTCCGTACTGGCATCCAATCTGTTTTTTGGCACCACCATCGCGGTGACCATTTGGGTGCTGTCCCAACACAAAACCGGGCTTCCCACTTAAAGCGGGACAGAGGTGAAGTCGCATGCCGATTCAGATGAATTCAGATGCCGGTGCTTGTTACTATTCCTTCTATGCAAAAAAACTCCAAGACCGAAGCCATACGACACGCAAGTCACGCACTACTG
>CAIJOK010000120.1 GCA_903822205.1 uncultured beta proteobacterium
ACGGCATTCCCAACGCCGCCTGTGCCTGGACCGGTGACGACCACCACGGTTGGCGGTGTGACCACCACGACGGCATTCCCAACGCCGCCTGTGCCTGGACCGGTGACGACCACCACGGTTGGCAGTGTGACCACCACGACGGCATTCCCAACGCCGCCTGTGCCTGGACCAGTGACGACCACCACGGTTGGCAGTGTGACCACCACAACGGCATTCCCAACGCCGCCTGTGCCTGGACCAGTGACGACCACCACGGTTGGCAGTGTGACCACCACAACGGCATTTGCAGCGCCGCCCACACCGGGGGTAACGACTACTGTGGCTGGTACCACCACCACCACGGCATTTGCAGCGCCGCCTACACCGGGGGTAACGACCACCGCCGCTGCGACCACCACCACGGTTAAACCAGTGACCACCACCGCTGTCGCTGTGACCACCACCACAGTTAAACCAGTGACCACCACCATTACCGCCGCTGCGACCACTACGTCAACCGTAGCATCAACGACGACCACGACATCGAATGGTGCATTTGCGGGTGTTTGTGCAGTGAGTTATGGTTCGGCCATTGGTTATATGACCAATGTGCCAAGTGCCGCCAGTTGTACCAATACAGTGTTGAATATAGATGGCGGTGGGTCCCTTGTGACTGTCACCGTTGCGCCGGCTACTTTGCTTACTGGAAAAACAAGCGTATCGTTTGCATCGGCTGCGATGTGTGATCCTTTCGGTGCACCACCTGCGGCAGGTGCGACCACTTTGACTCCATGCAAGCAATAGGTATCGTTGAACAGTGTGCAGCGGTTTGACCGACCATTCTGCACATTGCAAACTATGGGGGCCTTTGGGTTCCCATTTTTTTTCATTGGATTGTCTTGTACGAATCAAGCAAGAATTTAGCGTTGTGATTTATGATTTCATATGTAAAACATCATTCCAATTTAACCCTATCCATATTTCATCTGGTTATCTCATGTTTTTTGTTATGTATTTCACAAATCACCCACGCCGGTTCCATTGGTTTCTCAATCAGTTTTACCGGCGATGACATTTCCATCAGCAATACCGGCAGCGATGCAGCCTATCAAGTGTCAGGGTGGACTCTGAATGCACAAGGGCAGTGGCGTCTGGTTGCGGTGAGAGATGGCAACCCCGCCTACCTGCCACCGGGCCAGAGTCTGAAAGGCCACAGGTCAGCCGCCGCACCAGCCACACCGCTGGGCCGCGCTGACCCCCTGCTGGTGCTGTTGCACGACCAGGCCGGTAGCCAGATCGTTCAATTGGCATGGCGGCAGACACCTGCACTCGCCCTACAGCCGCTGTCGCTCCAAAGACGCGGGCCTATTTTGGGCATAGCCCAACCCTCAGGTTTGTCTGACATCGTAGCCAGCTACGCCGTTGTCGTGCCCTACCAGGGCATTGCCCGACTGGCGCAACCCCTGCCGCCCACACCTGTCCCGCCCGCCCCAGTGCGCCATCGTGGGTCAGACCCAGCCCCTTGGGTGCTCGACACCGGTGCGGGTCAGGGCGGTGCGTGGCTGCTGCATGAGTCTGCAAACGGAACAGTCAGCCTGCAAATTGCGCCGGACGGCCTGGTGCGCGGTCAAGAACAGGTGCCTGCTTGGCTGGTGTGGAGCCGCCAACACCTGATGCGGACGGCCACCGTTCTGGCATGGCTGGGTGCATTGACCCTGGTGGCAGGCTTTGTGTGGCCAGTCTGGCAACGCAGGCAAGCCATCACCCGCGCCTGACCACTGACCACTAATCACTATGAAGCGAATCGGATATGCCCTTGCTCACTCTTTTTGACACCCCACGATTTTGTGGGCGCTGTGCACGGCTTTTGCTGGATGTGGTCGTGCTGCTGGTCCCCGCTTGGCTGATTGCGTCCCTGCTGGGCACTGACTTTTTGCTGTCAGGCAACCTGCCCACCGGCGGCGACAGTGCCTCGCATTTGCTCTATGCCTGGACGTATTCCCACACGCTTTTGCCCAGCGGCCACATCACCGACTGGATGCCTGAGGTTTTTGCCGGTTTTGCGTTTTTGTCGTATTACTTTCCTTTGGCGTTTATCAGCATTGCCGGCCTGTCTTGCCTGATGCCCTTTGCTGTCGCTATGAAGCTTGGCATGTTTGCAGCCGCCATGGCCTTGCCCGGTCTGGCGTGGCTGGGCGCTGTCTATCTGCTGCGCATGCCCCGCAGTGTGGCCATCTGGGGGGTATTGGCGGCCTTGGGGTTTTTGCTGCATGAGCAAAACTCGATCTGGGGTGGCAACCTGTTGTCCACCCTGGCCGGAGAGTTTTCTTACAGTTACGGCCTGTTGTTTGCCGTGCTCACACTGATGATGTGGCAGCGTGTGATGACTACAGGCCAAAGTGCAGAACAAAACGTTGGCAAATACTGGTGGTTGGCGGCAGTGCTGGAGGCCGCAACCGGCTTTTCACACGGGTTTGCCCTGTTGGTGACGGGCTTTGCCACAGGGGCTTTTTTATTTGACCGCCTGCATTTTTGGCGCAATCTGCGTCTCTTGGCACTGGGCCACAGTCTGGCGTTTTTTTTGCTGGCAGGCTGGCTGTGGCCCATGCTGCAAATGCACGGTATCACCATTCCCAACGACGCACTGTTTGAAGTCACCCGCTGGCAAGACCTTTTGCCCGAGGCCGTTCAGCCCATTTTGGGCGCGGGGTTGGTGTCGCTGGTGGTGTTGATGGTGATCCAGTCTGTACCCTGGCTGCGGCGCGCCCTGCCCTGCCCTGCGGCCTGTGCTGCTGGCCTGCGGCACGCCGCATTCATGGCCAGTGCCGCGCTCTTGGGTGCGACGGGGTTTGTGGCTGGCAGCCAGATCGGCGTGGCCAACATCCGATTTTTTCCATTTGTCTGGCTGTTTGGCGGACTGTCCTGTGCGTGGATTTTTGGCTGTTTGCTGCTGCGACTGACCAGCGCCCTGCCGCATCTGACGCGTCCGGCAAAAGTGGCACGCTTGGGTGTGGCAACGATGGTGACTGCTGCGGCCCTGGCCATGCTGGCGTGGCTGGGTACGCACATTCAGGCAGCCCCGGACTGGGGGCTTTGGAACCACAGCGGGCTTGAGACCAAGCCCCAGTTTCAACGTCTGTCGCAGCTCTTTCCGGCCATCACCGGTCAGTTGGACAGCCCGCGCCTGCTGTTTGAGCACAGCCCTGCCAATACCGACGTTGGATCAACCCGCGTCTTTGAGGCTCTGTCCATGTTTATGGGGCAAAGGCCCGTGCTGGAGGGCCTGTACATGGAGTCTGCCGCCGTTGGCCCTGCCATTTACCAGTTGCAAAGCGAGGTTTCTACCCAGCCATCGTCGCCTTTGGCCAGATTTCCAAGCGGGAGTCTTGACCCCGACATGGCTGCGGTCCACATGAACTTTTTGTACGCCAACCAGGTGCTGGTTCGCAATGACGCGACCGTCAAGGCCTTGACCGCCAGCCCCCACTTTGCCCTGGAAGCCACTGCTGCGCCTTTTCATGTCTTCAAACTCAAATCGTTTGACAGTCACCTGGTTGATCTGGTGCGCCCTGACCAGCGGCAATTGAACTGGATGCCGCGTCAGGGCTGGATGGAGGCCAGTTTTCAGTGGTTTAGGCAGCGCCAGCGATTTGGCTCTGAGCTGCCCGTCTTTCATGACGGTGCGATGCCGTCCTTGACCCCGCCTGCGGCCAACGCGCAGGTCACCCATTTGCACATGGAACGCCGCAGCATCACCTGGCGCACCAACGCCATCGGCAGCGCCCATCTGGTGCGCATGGCTTGGCATCCGCGCTGGCAACTGGCCAGCAAAGGCAAGCTTTACCTGGCCGGGCCAGGCCTGATGCTGGTCGTCCCTGAAGAGGCCGATGTCGTGCTGCGCTATGGTCAAACGCCGGTCGGTGTGGCTGGTATTTTTGCCACATTGCTGAGCCTGCTGGTGTTGGCCTGGCTGGTGTGGCGTGATCGCCCCCTGTTTTGCCGCGCATGGGGTAGATCCCCTGCTGCCGATGCCAAGGCAGATGCGGCAACCTTGCCCCTGACCCCTTGGCCCGGACACTGGCTGGCGCTGTGCTGGCCAGCTTTGCTGATAGCCGCAGGTGTATGGTTTCATTTGCACAACCCCGAGCGCATTTACAGCAATGCCTGGGAACTGATGCGCATCAGCCACCAAGGTGATGCCGCGCCTTTGTTTGACGATGCCTACGCTGCACGCACCAGCGAGGCCAAAAAAGAAGAGGCCCTGTTCTGGTCTGCCAAGGCCTACGAACAAGCTGGCAAGCCTGACATGGCACTGCCGCGCTACCGCACCCTGACCGCCGGATACCACGGCTATTGGTTGCCAGAGTCGCTCTACACCCAGGCACAGCTTGAGCAGTCATTTGGTCAGAGCCTACAGGCCCAGGCTACCCGCGAACGGCTAAGGCAAGAGTTTCCAAATGACCGCTGGACCCAGCGTTGGCTGAAGGAATCTGCCCAATGAACGGGTCGCTGATGAAGCTGATGAGGCGCATAAACTGGGCACTGATCAAGCAGTTTTTACAGTACGGCACGGTGGGGATGATGGCCCTGGGAGTGGACGTGGGCACTTTTACCGTGGTGCGCGCCCTGGGGCTGGACCTGGTTCCGGCCAATGTGCTGGCACGCTTGACTGGCGCGGTGGCGGCCTATACCGGCAATTTTTTGTGGACCTTCAGACAAACACGGCACATGGCCGGGTGGCTGCAATCCAGTTGGCGCTACGCCGCGCTGTGGGTGGGTGTGACCCTGGTTTCCACCTTGCTGCTGGGCGTATTGACACGGTTGGGGCTGAATGAAACCTATTGCAAGTTGGGGGTTGAGATGACCATGCCGTTTTTGAACTTTGTGCTGGCGCGTCTATGGGTGTTCAGGGCGGCAAAACAGCCTGTGCAGTAGCCAGGGCACATCCTGCTCATTGGTAGATGCACATCGCATCATGCGTTAAAATGATGTGCATTCAACAATACGCATCAGGAGATTGTGATGTTAGCCGTCCAAACCAAACCTGCCAAAACATCAGCACCCATGCGCCACGCCTCCAAGCGGGCCACGAACCTCAGTCTGAGCGCTGAGGTTCTCGATGCTGCCAAATTGCTCCAGATCAACGTCTCACGGGTTTGCGACTTGCACCTGCGTGAGGTGGTGCAGCAAGAGCAAGAGCATCGTTGGCGCACAGAGCATTCCGACTTTATTGCGGCCTATAACGCCACACTGCAAGCCGAGGGCCTGCCTCTGGATGAGTGGAGGACGTTTTAATGGCGCGGTTTGATGTCTATTCCAATCCGGGTGACGGGTCACGGACCACGCCCTATCTGCTGGATGTGCAGAGCGACCTGTTGGACTTGCTGGACAGCCGGATGGTGATCCCGATGCGCAGTCTGGCACATTTTGCACAGGTCAAACTGCCCACACGGCTGACACCTGTGCTTCAGGTGAATGGTCAGGATGTCCTGCTGGAAACGCCCAAGATGGCCGCTGTTCCACTGCGAATTCTCAAGACACCGTTGGCATCTTTGGTGGACGAACAAGACAAGATCATGGGCGCACTGGACTTTTTGTTCCAAGGGTATTGATCGCTGTGGGTAGTCCCTTGGGGCTAGGCATTACACCGTGATTCTGTGAATGCCCTGTGCAGACAGTTGGCGCAGCACACGTCCAGAATGTCCTGTGCGCCCCCCCATACCACCTGACGCAACGGCCTGTCCAATGGCAGCAATGTGTTCAGGTGTAGTGCCGCAGCACCCACCCACAATATTGACCAAGCCTTCGGCGGCTAACTCACCCACCACACGGCTGGTGTCCTCCGGCGTTTCGTCAAAACCGGTGTCGCTCATGGGGTTTGGCAAACCGGCATTGGGGTAGCAACTGATAAAGGTATCGGGCGCTGCGCGGTTTAATTCTTGGATGTAGGGACGCATCAGCGCAGCCCCCAACGCACAGTTCAGACCGATGGACAGGGGCTTGGCGTGGCGCACACTGTGCCAAAACGCCGTCACGGTTTGCCCGCTCAAGATTCGGCCCGAGGCATCGGTGACGGTACCGCTGATCATGATGGGCAGACGTTGGCCGCTGGACTCAAAAAACTCGTCAATGGCAAACAGCGCGGCCTTGGCGTTGAGCGTATCAAAGACAGTCTCAACCAACAACACATCTGCCCCGCCTTGCACCAGGGCCGTCACCTGTTCGAGGTAACTGGCACGGAGTTCTTCAAACGTCACGTTGCGGGCGGCGGGGTCGTTCACGTCCGGGCTGATGCTGGCGGTCTTGGGGGTGGGGCCGATGGCACCGATCACAAAGCGCGGCTTGTCAGGGGTGGCAACCTGGTCGCAGGCTGCACGTGCCAGTTGGGCCGAAGCCAGATTCATCTCAAAGGCCAAATCGGCCATGTCGTAGTCAGCCTGTGCGATGCGGGTGGCCCCAAAGGTGTTGGTTTCGATCAGGTCAGCGCCGGCGGCCAGGTAGCGTGCATGGATGTCGCTGATCACATCCGGGCGCGTCAGCGACAGCAGCTCGTTGTTGCCTTTGACATCGCGGTGAAAATTTTTGAAGCGTTCGCCACGGTACATGGACTCGGTTAGTTTGAAGCGCTGGATCATCGTGCCCATGGCCCCATCGATCACCAAAATGCGTCGTTGCAGCAGCAGGGGCAAAGTTTGTGCGCGGGTGTACGTGCGATCAGGGTGCAAAATGCGCTGATGAGCGTCATGGCCCTCTTGAACGGCACCTGACAAAAATGTGTCTAAAGTCATAAAAATAATCGGTTGACCGTCAATAGGACAGTGATTCCACCTGTGACAAAGCTGTAGGCGTTGTCCGCCACGGCCGGTTTTGTTGGGACATTTTGCGTCAATCCTGCAAATTTTTTTTGTCGGCAGTGCGACGGATGGCATCCTTGATCTCAGAAATGGATCGCTCGATGGTGGCCTCATCCAGGTCCATCGGGGTCGGATCCATCACGGCAGTTTGAACGGTGGACTGAAACGTACCATCCACGATGGATTCAGTCGAAATGAAGCTGCGGGTGGGTTCGAACTCGTCGGGGGTTTCCCACTCCAGGGCGATGCAAGTCACGTTATCACTGCTGCTGCCGGCCTTGCGAAGTGCCTGCTCAACGAGGTCAGGAACGGCCTCGTTCACTTTTTTATGGCCAAGCTCAAGCACGATGTCATCGTCCGTCAAGCTGGACCACAAACCATCTGAACACAGCATGACCTTGTCACCCTGCGTCAAGGGCAAGGGCCCGGTGGCATTAAAAACGGGCTTGGCAGGCGACCCCAGGCAGGTAAAAAGCACATTGCGATTGATGATGGCACCATTGCCCCCCACCCCTGTCTGGCTTTGCTCAAGAAACGAATGGTCGCGTGTGCGCGCAAGCAGCGCGTGATGGCGCACCACGTACAGCCGTGAGTCGCCACAGTGAACCCACGTCACACTGCCTGACTGCACCACAGCCACGACGATGGTCGTGCGAGGCGTGTCAAGCATGGCTTTTTCGGCAGCGTAATGCAGTATCCGACGGTGGACCGCCAGCACGGCATCCGACAAAAAAACGGTGACATCAGGCAACTTGGGCTGGGCCATTTTTTGAAACAGGCCGACCACGCCCTCCAGTGCCATTTGGGCGGCAACCTCGCCCTCAGGGTGACCTCCCATCCCGTCGGCCAACACAAAGACCGCAGCCTCGCGGGTGTAGCAATACCCCATGCGGTCCTCGTTGTTGTTGCGACCGCCCTTGCGACTGACCTGAAAAACTGAAAATCTCATAGTGTGGATGGCTTTATTCAATGGCCTGACTGCATAACCTGACTGCTGAACCCAATATTTAACGTGCCGGTGATTTGGTGCTGGCCACCATGGTTTCAAACTGCATACGTACCTTGTCACCCACGGTTAATTTGGTGTAGCGGCGCTCGCCCGATTTGTTCAGTTCCTTTTGCAAGGCAAAGACCGACTGGGGACGGGACACGGGGTCAAGTGCCATGCACCATTGCACCACATCGATCAAATCGTCAGAGTAAATGCCCTGGAGGTGTTTCATGGTAGCCGCAATTTTGTCACCGGTTGCTCGCTGAGGGGCTTCAACAGGCGGATAGCCGTGCATACAGGCGTACATACAGGCCCCAATGGCATAAATGTCGGTCCACGGCCCCATAGAGGTGTCACGCCGGTACATCTCTGGCGCGGCAAACCCTGGCGTGTACATGGTACGGATAAAGTTGCCTTCTTTGTTCAAAACCTCACGCGCTGCCCCAAAGTCGATCAGCACCGATTTATTGTCGTCGGTGACAAAAATATTGGCGGGTTTAATATCCAAATGCAGCATTTTGTGCTGATGCACGATCCGAAGCCCGCGCAAAATCTCATCAAAAAGCGATCGGATGGTGGACTCCCGAAAAACTTTGGCCTGTTTGAGGTCGCGCGCCGTGACGATGAACTCTTGCAAACTGGCCCCTTCTAGGTAGTTCATCACCATGTAGACGGTCTCGTTTTCCCTAAAGAAATTGAGCACACTGACCACAGAGGGGTGAGAAATCTGTGCCAAAGAGCGACCTTCTTCAAAAAAACTCTTCAGCCCCAGGCGGTACAGCGACAGCTTGTCAGGGTGAACCTTGGGGGCCAAAGAGCCAGCCTCACGCGATGCCAGCGATGCCGGTAGATACTCTTTGACGGCCACCTGTTGTCCGTCGGTATCGATGGCCAGATAGACCAGACCAAAACCACCGGCGGCTACCTTGCGAATCACACGGTAACCCCCGATCAGGGTTTCTGGCGGTAGGGGCGAGGGTTTAACTTTTGTCATGTTCTGCAACGGCAGGCACAGGGGCGGCATCATTGCGGGCAATGCTCAGCAGGCGGTCCACCTCGGCGGCATGAACCACACAGTTGCGCTCATGCCAGCGTTTGATCACGTACATCAGGCCGGCTATCGTTACGCCAAAGGTGATCACGGCCCCCATGGTAGGCAGCCCCATGCCTGTGGCCAAGCTATAAGATGCCCCCAACACCAAAATGCAAGCCTGTTCGTTGAAGTTTTGCACGGCAATCGACCTGCCTGCCCCCATCAGGTTATGTCCACGATGCTGTAGCAGGGCATTCATGGGTACGACCAAAAAACCACCCAACAGGCCCATGCCGATCAAAAAGATGCCGGCAATCCAGACATCACGGACAAAAATGAGCAGCACGATCATCCCGCCCATAGCAATGCCCACGCTGATCACCCGGGGACCGTCCTCCAGGCGCATGCGCACCGATGCCGCGATCGCCCCCAGCGCCATGCCGATCGCCACCACGCCTTGCAAGGCCGAAGCCCGCGTGACGGAATACCCCAAAGCGGTGGCCGCCCAAGCCAACACGATGTAGCGCAGATTGCCTGCCACACCCCAGATCAGGGTGGTTGCAGCCAGCGAGATTTGGCCCAGTTTGTCCCGCCACAGCCGCGTGTTGCACTGCCAAAAATCAGGCAACAAACACATCCAGCGCACGGGCATGGGGCGCAGGGGGGCGGAGGTCAGGGGAATGTGCAGGTTGAACAAGGCTGCAAGCAGATACACAAAAATAAGAACGCAAATGGCGGCTTCGGCGGGGGTGTCGATACCGGTATTGATGAACGGGATATCGACCGCCAGCAAACGCTGCGATGCGTGGTGACCCACCAGCAGCCCACCCAGCAGCACCCCCAAAATGATCGACCCGATGGTCAGTCCCTCGATCCAGCCGTTGGCCTTGACCAGTTGGGATGCCGGCAAAAGCTCAGTCAGAATGCCATATTTGGCCGGCGAATAGGCAGCAGCCCCCAACCCCACGACTGCGTAGGCCAGAAGCGGATGGGTACCAAACAGCATGAACAGACAGCCGGCCACCTTGATAAAGTTGCTGATCAGCATGACGCGGCCCTTGGGCAGAGAATCAGCGAAGGCCCCCACAAAAGGAGCCAGCACCACGTAAAACAAGGCAAACATGGGCACCAGGGCCGCCTGCTGCCAGTCTGGCGCGTGATGGGTTCGCAACAATTGCACGGCAGCGACAAACAGGGCGTTATCGGCCAGTGAACTAAAAAACTGCGCGGCCATGATGATGAAAAAGCCGCGCTTCATGGAGATGTGGGGATGTGTCAAGGGTGGGGCGGGTCAAAAAATGTGGCAATAAACGGGGAGAAAGGCGGGTCGAAAGCTGGGCAGGGCGGCCAAAGGTGGCGGTTTATAGCACGGTGTGCCAATGTCAAAATAACCCGCAATGATGCACCACCTGCCTTGCGTTGCTGCCAACAACGCATAACAAATTCTAAATAAATTCTAAATAAATTAAATACGCTATATCTGAATAAAAATTAGCGCTAATGCCCGTCGTTCCTGTATGCGTTACAATTTTTTGCATATTATTTAGTCTATAACTTATTGTAAGCATATCGATACCCATGCCTCGCCCCATCCTGGCCACCATCCACACAGCAGCCCTGCGCCATAACCTGCAATGCGTTCGCACGGCTGCGCCCACCGTTCGCGTATTGGCCGTGGTCAAGGCCGATGGCTACGGCCACGGCATAGAGCGTGTCTTTGACGGGCTGCGTGATGCCGATGGTTTTGCTGTGCTGGACCTCTGCGAGGCCGAGCGGCTGCGTGCCCTGGGCTGGCGCGGGCCGGTGTTGTTGCTGGAGGGGGTTTTTCAGCCATCTGACCTGGCTATTTGCTCACGCTTGCACCTCTGGCACACCGTGCATGACGATGCGCAGATCGACATGCTGACGGCCCAGACGGCCACAAGCGCATCGCCCCACTCTGTATTTTTGAAGATGAACTCCGGCATGAACCGCCTGGGCTTTGCCCCTGGGGCTTATCGCCAGGCTTTCAGCCGGCTGCGTGCCTTGGCGCAGGTGGCCCGGGTTTCGCTGATGACCCACTTTGGTGATGCCGACAGACGCACAGGCATTGACCAGCCCCTGGCCTTGTTTGCTGCCACCTGCCGCGATCTGCCTGGTGACTGGTCGGTATGCAACAGTGCGGCCATTTTGTGTCACCCTGACGCTGTAACGGTACCCACACCAGCATCAGCATCAGCATCCAACTGGGTGCGCCCGGGCATCTGCCTGTATGGCAGCAGCCCGGACTACCCGTCGCACACTGCCGCTGACTGGGGCTTGCAACCCGCCATGAGCCTGTCATCCAAAATTATCGCAACGCAAGACCTGCCTGTAGGGGCCGCTGTGGGTTATGGCCAGACCTTTAGGGCGGCGGTCCCCATGCGCATCGGCGTTGTGGCTTGTGGTTACGCCGACGGTTACCCCCGCGCCTGCCCAAGCGGTACGCCCGTGCTGGTGGACGGTCAACGCACCCAGGTGGTGGGGCGAGTCAGCATGGACATGATCACCGTGGATTTGACCGGTCTGCCAACGGCAGGTACAGGCAGCGCTGTCACGTTATGGGGCCGCGCCGCGTGCGGTGCGGTGCTGGACATCGACGAAGTGGCCTGCGCTGGTGGCACCCTGGGCTACGAACTGATGTGTGCCTTGCCCCCACGTGTGCCGGTGCAGGTGACATCCAGGTAACCCCTAGCTGATGAACAACCACGTCCCCATCCCGTTTGGCCGTGTGCAGATCGGCAAACCCTTGCCCGTGGATGTCTATGCACCTAACGGTCATTTGCTGCTGCGCCGTGGACAAATGTTGCAGTCAGAGCAACACCGCGACACCCTGATCGATCGCGAGGCCTGCATGTCCCAGGCCGATGCCCGCGCCTGGCAGCGCAGTCTGGAGCGGCTGATGCGCACCATGCGTTATGAAGGCTGTAGTTTGGCCCAAATTGCACAGGCTCCGATGCCGTCTGAAATCTACGAGGCCGACTACCGAGAGGGCCTGCAGATTGACGGCAGTTGGCTGGATCTGCAAGATACTTTGCGCAGCCTGCTGTACCAGGGTCAAACAGCGACCAAACCCTTGGAACGGTTGGACGGCCTAGAGCAAAAGACAGTGACTTTGCTGCACCAAGACCCTGACGAAGGTTTGTTTGTGATGTTTCAGGCGCTGCATGACCTGAGCATGGGCTATTGCGCCACCCACGCCTTGCTGGTTGGGGCCATCTGTGCCTTGGCGGCCGACAAACTCGGTCTGTCGCCTGACACACGCGCCCTCTTGCTGCGAACGGCCCTGGTGATGAACATCGGGATGGCACACCAGCAAGACGCGATGGCCCTACAAGCCAGTGCGCCCAGCACGGTACAACGCCGCTTGATCGACGGCCACGCCTGCGGCAGTGCGGACATTCTGCGGGGCTTTGGGGTGCAAGACGCAGACCTCATGGAGATGGTGCGATGGCATCACGCACCAGATGGCGCAACACTGCCTGAATGCCTGTTGGAAGGGTTGCGCTTGTTAAATCTGGCCGATGGCTTGGTTGCCAAAATGGCTCCGCGCAAAACCCGCGCCGCCATATCACCCATAGGCGCTGCCAAATCTTTGGTGCTTACCCCTACCCGGACCACATCGCAATTGCGGCCGGCTTTGGTGTCCGTGCTGGGGTTTTACCCCCCGGGCACCTACGTGCAACTGGCCAACGGCGAGACCGCTGTGTCCATATCCCGGGGGCGGCGGGCCACCACGCCGTATGCGGCCAGCATCATCAACACTGCCGGAATGCCGCTTGGCAAATACACCTGGCGCGATACGGGCGATCCACAGTTCAAGGTCTGTACACCGGTCGATACCGATGCAGTCCATATGCGCATCAGCTTGGACAAAATCCGCCGTCTGCGCCACCAGCATGGGGTTTGACGGACAACCTTCGAAGGCCTGCAACACGTGATGACGGGGTCATTGGCAAACGCAATCAGCCTATAACTTGGAAACGGACACTATCATTCAGGCATCACCACGCTTGGCCCAGTTTCCCCCATTCAGCCCGCCCGCCATGAACCATCTCAAAATCTCAACCCGTCTGTTTGCCCTGATCGGCATTTTGTCCTCTTTGCTGTTCGTGATCGGCAGCATTGGCCTTGGCGGTATCGCCAAAACCAACGAGTCTTTGCGCACCGTATTTGCAGACCGCACCCTGCCCATGGGCCAGCTCTCTGACATTGAGCGCAGGGTTTTAAGCAACCGTCTGGCCGTCACCAACAGCCTGCTGGCCCCCAATGACGTTGAAATCAAAAAGACCATCGCCCAGGTCGAGGCCAATTTGGCGATCATCAATAAGGACTGGGCCGATTACATGGCGACATACCTGGACGATGAGGAAAAGTTGCTTGCCCAAAAATCGACAGAAAGCCGCAGGCGGTTTGAACAAGAAGGCTTGCAACCCACGCTGGTCGCCATCAAAGCCAAAAATATCGAGGTTGCCAATCAACTTGATCTTGAAAAAATCCGCCCGCTCAGTGTGCCCTTGCAGGACGATATTCAAGCGCTGCTGGCCCACCAGATCAAGGTGGCCAAAGCCGAGTACGCAGACGCAGAAGATCGCTACACCGTCATCCAACGGGTGTCCATCTCGGTTATCGTGGTGGGAGTCGCGCTGGCCTGGGGGTTGGGACTGACCCTGATTCGTGGCATCGTCAGGTCACTGCGTCAGGCCATCAACACGGCAGGCGCTGTGGCTGATGGCGACCTTTCCTATAGCATCACAGTCGATGGTCAAGACGAGGCCGCACAGGTTTTGATCGCACTGTCCGGCATGCAAACCCATTTGTCCAGTGTGGTGTCCGGTGTCCGCCAAGGGGCGCAGCACGTGGCCACGGCCAGCGTCGAAATTGCTGAAGGCAACCAAGACCTGAGCGCCCGAACCGAGGCCCAGGCCAGTGCGCTGGAACAAACCGCAGCGTCGATGGAGCAGTTGGGTGCGACAGTCAAACAAAATGCGGAGCATGCTGCCCACGCCAACCAGTTGGCCATGAGCGCCAGTACCACCGCTGTGCAAGGTGGCCAGGTGGTGTCCCGTGTGATCGACACCATGCGCCACATCAACGACTCTTCCAAGCGCATTTTTGACATCATCAGCGTGATCGACGGGATAGCCTTTCAAACCAACATTTTGGCCCTGAATGCCGCCGTTGAGGCTGCCCGTGCCGGCGAGCAAGGGCGCGGTTTTGCTGTGGTGGCCAGCGAGGTCCGGTCATTGGCCGGTCGTGCCGCCTCGGCCGCCAAAGAGGTTAAAACGCTGATCAGCGCCAGTGTGGCCCGCGTCGAGGAAGGGTCAGCCCAGGTGGATCAGGCGGGGGCCACCATGAACGACGTGGTCGAAGCCATTCGCCAAGTGACCGACATCATGGGCGAGATCAGCAATGCCAGTCGGGAACAAAGTGCAGGTGTAGCCCAGGTGGGCGAAGCGGTCACGCAGATGGATCAGGCCACCCAGCAAAACGCAGCACTGGTCGAACAAATGGCCGCAGCCGCCGGCAGTTTGCAGTCACAGGCCCAGGAATTGGTTCAGGCCGTAGCGGTGTTCAAGCTGGCGGGGTCTGGTGTCATGAGGGTGTCAGGGACCGCACAGCTTGTGCCTATAGACGCACGATAGGCTCTGTCTGCTCCATGCACATCATCGTCACACGCGGGCAGCCTCAGGCCGATCGGTGGGTTCGGTTCTTTAACCATGTAGGGCATCAGGCCGTTGCCTGGCCTTTGGTTCAAGTCCATCCGGTGTCCGACACTGCGGCCTTGTTGCAGGCATGGCGGCATTGGGGTGACTACTTTGCCGTGATGTTTGTCAGTCCCCATGCGGTCCATTATTTTTTTGCATCTGCCCCCCCTGGGATGCCCGTCAATTCTGCACAGCTTGCTATAAATCAACGAGCATGGGCCACCGGCCCGGGCACATGTTCTGCCCTGCTGTCCCACGGTGTGGCCCCTGACCGGGTGGACGCGCCAGACCCTAACGGGACACAGTTTGACTCTGAGGCCCTGTGGCACAAGATAGCCGATACCGTGCGGCCAGGGTGCAAGGTCTTGATCGTTCGCGGTGACAGCACCGGCGACACCCGCGCTGCGGGTTCAGGACGAGACTGGCTGGCGCAGCATCTGCAATCCGCTGGTGCTTTGGTTGATTTTGTGGTGGCCTACCAGCGTTCTGCGCCACTCTACGGTGCGACTGACCTGGCATGGGCCAGCCGCGCCACCTATGAGGGTGGGGTCTGGGTGTTTTGCAGCACCCAGGCAGTGGCCCATTTGCACAGGCTGTTGCCACAACAAGACTGGTCGCAGGCCCGCGCTGTGGCTACCCATTTGCGCATTGCAGAGGCTGCGCTACAGATTGGTTTTGGCCAGGTTTTGGTGTCGCCTCCAAATCTTGCCGCAGTACTGGCATCGCTAGAATCATCGGCATGAGTACTGGTTTTTCCATGGACATTTTGTCCGACACCTCGTCCGATTTACCCCGATCTGCGGCCTTGGAACCCGGATTGCCCCCAACTGCCGCCCAGCGATCTTGGGCATCCCGGCTATGGGGTGGGCGGTCTTGGTTGCGGTGGCTGCCCGGACTGATTGCGGTGGCTGCCCTGGGTGTGGGGGTGCTGCTGTGGCAAAAACTGGCCGGCATTCAGGAGCAACTCGCGCATCAAAGCGCTGAGTCCCAGGCGATGTCCCTTGAGGCCCGCACTTTGGCGCGTCAGTCCTTGTCTCTAGCGCAAGAGGCATCGGCTCGCACCGTGTTGTTTGACACCCGTTTAAGCGAGGTTGCCCTACAGCGTACCCAGCTTGACGAGCTGGTGCAAAGCCTGTCTCGTTCACGCGATGAAAACCTGGTGGTCGATATCGAATCTGCCCTGCGGCTGGCCCAGCAGCAGGCGCAACTGACCGGCAGCATCGAGCCTTTGATGGCTGCGCTTAAATCGGCTGATCAGCGTGTCTCGCGCGCCGCCCAACCCAGACTAGCCTTGTTGCAACGTGCGCTGGCACGTGACATTGACCGCGTCAGGTCGGCTTCGGTCAGCGACACGCCCACCATGCTGGTCAAACTGGACGAACTGGTGCGCATGGCTGACGAACTGCCCCTGTCCAACGCCGCGCAGGGCCTTCATGCGCAAGACAAATCAACGGCCACGCTGCCGCTTGCAGCCCCCAGTTGGTGGCAACAAGGACTGGCGCTGATCGTTGAAGAGGCTCAAAGCCTGGTGCGCCTCAGCCACATTGAGTCCCCTGATGCCGCCCTGTTGTCGCCTGAACAGTCGTTCTTTGTGCGCGAAAACCTCAAGCTTAAACTGCTCAACGCTCGTCTGGGGCTGTTGTCCAGGCAGATTGAGTCTGCACGCGCCGATCTGTCAGCAGCCGACAGTGTCATCAAAAAATACTTTGACTCAGGGGCGCGCAAGACCCAAACTGCCCAAACCCTGTTGCAGCAGGTGCAGTCCCAAATGTTTAGCCTACAGTTGCCCCGGATCGACGACACGCTGGCTGTGTTGGTCACTGCGGCCGCCGGACGCTGATCATGCGGTTTGCTCTGTGGTTGATGGGGGTGTTTGCAGCAGCGGCGGCCTTGGCACTGTTTGCCAGCAGCAACGACAGCACGGTCACAGTCTATTGGCCACCCTACCGGCTTGACTTGTCGCTCAACCTTGTTCTGTTGGTGTTAGGCCTGTTGTTTACCCTGCTGCATCTGGCCTTGCGTGCCCTGGCCGTGCTGTTTGCAATCCCCGACCAAGCCCATTCGTGGCGCATCAGGCACCAGGAACGTGCCATGTACTCTGCCATGCTGGATGCCCTGTTGCACTGGGTGGCGGGGCGTTTTTTGCGCGCCAAAAAAGATGCCGAGATCGTTCTGGCGCGAGAGTCCACTTTGCATTCCTACAGTGGTGACATATGGCCTGATGCTGCCCGCATGCGGGTTTTGGCGCATTTGTTGGTGGCTGAGAGCGCCCATTCACTTCAGGACACGGCTACCCGCCAAGGGCATCTAACGCAGGCACTGGACTTGGCCACGCAACAAGACATCCACGTCGCCCGCGAGGGCCTGTTGTTGCGGGCCGTGCGGTGGTCACTCAGCGACCACGATGCCACCAGCGCTCTCGACTTGTTTATGCAGTTGCCTGGGGCGGTTGCCAGGCGCACCGTGGGGCTGCGGCTGCGCCTTAAAGTGGCCCGCATGGCCGGCAATACCGACCTTGCGCTGGAGACCGCACGCCTGTTGGCCAAGCACCGCGCCCTGCCAGAGGTCTCAGCCCAGGGCCTGGTGCGTGCATTGGCCCTTGAGATGATCGCACGCACTTACGACCATGAACAGCTTGTGCTGATTTGGCAAAAGCTTGAAGCCTCAGAACAGCACGTGCCCGAGATCGCCTGTGCTGCTGCGGCTCATCTTTTGGCTTTGGGGGGGAGTGGGCGCACCGCCTTTGAATGGCTGTTGCCCATCTGGAACCGCATGATCAACGCGCCTGATGGCCTGACACTAGACCAACAGGTCAGCCTGATTCGCGTCCTTGAAGACGGCTTCGTGTCGTCCACAGACACTGTCGATGCCGACTGGTTACAGCGCATTGAACACGCCCAGCAAACCCACCCTGGCCACGCCTGTTTGCAATACTTAGCAGGCGTAGCGTGTTTGCACCTCCAGTTGTGGGGCAAGGCCCAGCAGTTGCTCAAGGCTGCCTTGCCCCGCCTGGGCAACTCTGAGCTGACTGGACGCGCTTGGATGGCTGTAGCAGAGCTGGCGCACCGCGCAGGCGACGCACCGCAGGCGGCCTTGGCCTGGAAAAACGCGGCCTTGCGATGCCTGGGACAGTCTGCACAGCCCCCGTCCCACTGACATGCCGTTAAGCTGGAACGAAATTCGCGCACGCGCCACAGCTTTTGCCGCTGATTGGACAGGCACCGAAAGCGAAGATGCCGATGCCAAGCCCTTTTGGGACGCGTTTTTTGAGGTGTTCGGGGTTTCCAGGCGCAAGGTGTCCAGCTTTGAGAAACGTGTCCACATGCTGGGCACAACGCAAGGCAAGATCGATCTACTCTGGAAAGGTACTCTGCTGATCGAACATAAATCGCGGGGACGTGACCTAGGGCGAGCCTATCAGCAGGCCATCGACTATTTTCCTGGCCTCAAACCCGAAGAGCTGCCACGCTATGTGCTGGTGTGCGACTTTGAGCGGTTTGAATTGCACGACCTCGAGCCTGATGAGGGCATCGAAGCCATCCACCAGTTCACACTGTCCGAACTTCCTCAGAACATCCACAGGTTTGCCTTCATTGCGGGCTACCGAACCCAGCGCATTCGCGAATCCGACCCGATCAACCAAGAGGCCGTGATCGCCATCGGCCAAATCCATGACGCATTGAAGCGTGACAACTACACCGGCCCCAAGCTGGAAGTCTTTTTGGTTCGCTTGCTGTTTTGCCTGTTTGCTGACGATACCGGCATATTTCAGCCCAAAGACAGTTTTCATGATCTGATCGAATTTCACACCCATGAAGACGGCTCTGATGTGGGGGCCACGCTGGCAGAGATGTTTGGCACTTTGAATGAAAAGCCAGAAACCCGTCAAGGCAGGTTGGCTGATCATTTTGCGCAGTTTCCGTTTGTCAATGGCAAATTGTTCGATGCCTACTTTCGACCGCCACAATTTGACAGTGCCATGCGCAAACAGCTATTAGGGCTGTGCGCCATGAATTGGGGGGCTATTTCACCGGCCATTTTGGGTGCCATGTTTCAGACCGTGATCGCACTGGATGCTACCAACCGCCGCCGCGAACTGGGGGCGCACTACACCAGTGAAACCAATATCCTTAAGCTTTTGGGGCCACTGTGCCTGGACGATCTGTACGCAGAACTTGAAAAGGTCAAGGGTAACAAGGACAAATTGTTCGCGTTTCATAAAAGGCTGCAAACCCTCACTTTTTTAGACCCAGCTTGTGGTTGTGGCAATTTTTTGGTGATTGCCTACCGCGAGTTGCGCAAGCTCGAAATAGATGTTTTGCGAGCCGCCAGCAAGTTCGGCCAGCGTATCGGCAATGTCTTTGGTTTTTTGCAGGTGGACGTTGACCAGTTTTATGGCATCGAGATCGAAGAGTTTCCGGCGCAAGTCGCACAGGTAGCCATGTGGCTGACCGACCACCAGATGAACGTGACGGCTGGGGTTGAGTTTGGCGAGGTCATCACCCGTATTCCCTTGGTCAAAAGTGCCAACATTCGCAAAGGCAATGCCCTAGAGATTGACTGGGCTGAATTTGTGCCGCCTCGCCGGCTCAATTACATCCTGGGTAATCCGCCTTTCATAGGCGCAAAGATGCAATCAGCACAGCAAAAGGCCTCACTGGCATCGGTCACACAAGGGGTCGCCGGTGCTGGCTTGCTGGACTTTGTGGCGGGCTGGTTTATCAAAGCAGGCCAATACATCAGCAGCACCCCGGACGGGTTTGGCGGCATCGCTGCCAAGGCCAACAAGGGCCGCAAAAAGTTTGAAGATGTGCAATTTGGACAAGGCTTGTCCGAGTTGTTTGTTGAATCTGATGCAGCCGAGGTCCAACAGCGCCGTGCCATCCGGTGCGGTTTTGTGGCTACCAACAGCATCACCCAGGGCGAGCAAGTGGGGGTGCTATGGGCCTGGATGCTGGCGCAAGGTATTCACATCCGGTTTGCCCACCGCACGTTTCAGTGGAGCAATGACGCGCCAGGCGTGGCGGCGGTGCATTGCGTGATCTTGGGCTTTGGCATGGAGGAAGCGCCTACGCCCCGTCTGTTTGAATACGACGACATCAAAGGCACGGCCCATGAGGTTGTTGTGAGCAACATCAATCCATATTTGGTGGATGCGCCAGCCATACTGCTCTCCAACAGGAGTCATCCCATTTGCAATGTGCCTGAAATTGGTATTGGCAATAAACCCATTGACGATGGAAATTATCTTTTTACCACCTGTGAACGGGATATATTTTTGGCACGTGAGCCAAAAGCCAAAAAGTATTTCAAACGCTGGCTAGGTGCCCATGAGTTTTTGAATGGCTACGAGCGCTGGTGTTTATGGCTGGGCGACTGTTCACCCAGTGAGCTTGCCGCGATGCCGCTGGTGGTCAAACGCATTGAAGCTGTCCAAAAATTCAGGTCGGCAAGCAAGAGCCAGCCAACGCGAAACATTGCTGAAACACCCACACGTTTTCATGTTGAAAACATGCCTCGCAGTCATGCGCTATTGATACCCAGGGTGTCATCCGAAAAACGGCGTTTTATCCCTATGGGTATGCTGGCCAAAGGTGTACTCACCAGCGATACGTCTCTGCTGTTGCCCAATGCCACCACTTACGAGTTTGGCATCCTCAGCTCGACCATGCACAACGCCTGGGTGCGCTATACCTGTGGGCGACTAAAAAGCGATTTTCGTTATTCAGCTCGCATCGTCTATAACAACTACCCGTGGCCGCAAGACATCAGCGACCCACAGCGCGAGGCCGTGAGTATTGCCGCGCAGAGTGTGCTGGATGCCCGAGCGGTGCATCAAAAGGGCAAAAACCCGGCCAGTCTGGCCGACCTCTATAACCCCGTCACCATGCCTCCCAATCTGGGTGCGGCACACAAGGCATTGGACAAAGCTGTTGATGCGGCCTATGGCCCCAAAGGCCTGAAAACCGATGCGGATCGGGTCGCATACCTGTTCACGCTGTACGAGAACTACACCAATTTGTGTAACCAGGAACCCACTGAACTTGCGGCATCGTAACGAAAGTCAGCCCCCGTGAGGTCGGATGGCAGCCGGTACTTTCGTAAGTCGCGTGGGATCCGCAGCAGCAACCCTCCGACACTTGTTCCATTCTTCCAGTTTTGAGTCTATGATTTAACAATGAGCACTTTAATTGAACACATTGTCAAACTGACCGACCACCGTGATCGGGATTTGCTTGAACTGACCCTGTCCAAAGCCCTGATCGACCTTTTGCCGATCGGTCGCATCGTGATCGCCCGCGTCATGCGTGAGGACGGCGACAAACGCTGGCTGGAAGTTGCCAGGCTGGATGACAAGGGTGGCGGTCGGGTGATCGACCCCATGCGGGTTGATTTTCAGTCGCTTCTCAGACTTGACGACGCTGCCGACCGTGTCAAATGCCTGCAAAGCCGCGAACGGGTTGAGATCGCCTGGGCCGGGCCGGACGGCCCTCGCATCAACATGCTGCCGTTGTTTTCAGACTCACGCCAAGACGACGAGGGCGTGATCGAAGTCCACTCAGATGCCGCCCTCAGCACCGATGCCCTGGCCATGGTGGACTATTTGCGCCGCATCTACCGCAACATGTACTCTTTGCTAGAGTTCAGCGACCGCGATGCCATGACCGGCCTTCTCAACCGCAAGTCTTTAGATGATGCCTTTTACAGCGCCGTCCTTGAAGACCTGGATGCAGTTGCCGGTGCCACCCCCAAAGCCATGGCGCAAACTGGGGCAGATTCTGAGCGCCGCCACCGGGTGCCTGCCAATTATTGGTTAGGTTCAGCCATCATTGACAACTTTGGCCTGATCAGCAGCAAACACGGCCACTTGGTGGCTGAGGAAGTGTTGTCACTGGTTGCCCGTGTGATGAACAATACCTTTCGCACCTATGACCGAATTTACCGTTTTGGCGGTGAGCACTACGGTGTGCTGATGCACTGCCCCGATGAAGCCCTGGTTTTGGCGGCATTTGAACGTTTCAGGGCCAACATCGAAAAGTTCAATTTTTCGATGGTGGGCCGAACCACGGTCAGTTGCGGATTTACCAATGTCATGCTGGATGATTCCCCCAGCAGTGCCCTTGAGAAAACCGAGCGCGCCATTGATTTTGCCCAGCGCAGTGGCGGCAACAAAGCATGCAGCTACCTGGGTTTGGTGCGCAGGGGCTTTTTTGGTGACCCTCTTCAACATTCGGTCGCTGGCTAACCAGCATGCTTCAAATCTCGGCACTTGCGCTGCCACTCGACCACACCCCGGAGGATTTGAGCGCTTTGCTTATCGCCACCCTGGGCGTAACCGCCACCGATGTGGCCCACTGGCAAATCACCAAGCGCAGCATGGATGCCAGACAGGCCCGGGTGCTGGTGGTTTACAGCGTATGGGTCCGTTTGCACGCAGAGGCCCTTGAGCACCAGGTGTTGCACCAACACGCTGCCAACGCACACAACACGCACAACACGCACAACGCACACATCAGGCTTGCTCCTGACAGGCACTACACCCTGGTGATGCCGCCCCCCCATGTTGACCCCAACTGCAGCCGATTGCGTCCGGTGGTGGTAGGTATGGGGCCATGCGGCCTGTTTGCAGCGTTGTTACTGGCCCAGATGAAGCTTTGCCCTATCGTGCTTGAGCGCGGCAAACCGGTTCGCGAACGTACCAAAGACACCTGGAGGCTGTGGCGCAAGCGCATTTTGCAACCCGAAAGCAACGTCCAGTTTGGCGAAGGCGGTGCCGGCACGTTCTCGGATGGCAAGCTGTACAGCCAAATCAAAGACCCCCGATTTTTGGGCTACAAAGTGATGACCGAACTGGTCAAAGCCGGTGCTCCGCCTGAGATTTTGATCGATGCCCACCCGCATATCGGCACATTCAAACTGGTCAAGGTTGTTCAAAACCTGCGACAACAGATCATCGCCCTGGGGGGCGAGGTGCGTTTTGAAACCCGCGTGACTGACTTGTTGCTGCACGCGCCACTGGATGCCAATAAGCGCTGTCTGCGAGGCCTGGTGGTGTGTGATGCAGACGGCAAACACCAGGAGATACTGGCCGATCAGGTAATTTTTGCTGTGGGTCATAGTGCCCGTGACACGTTTGCCATGCTGCACGAACGCGGCGTGGCCCTTGCCGCCAAGGCCTTTTCGGTGGGCTGCCGTATTGAACACCCCCAAAGCCAGATTGACCTTGCCCGATGGGGCCGCCACGCCGGTCACCCTGCTTTGGGTGCGGCAGACTACAAGCTGGTGCATCACGCCAGCAATGGCCGCACGGTCTATAGCTTTTGTATGTGCCCAGGCGGCACGGTGGTTGCCGCAACTTCAGAGCCAGGCCGTGTGGTGACCAACGGCATGAGCCAATACTCGCGCCGTGAGCGCAACGCCAACGCCGCTCTGGTGGTGGGTGTAGCCCCCTGCGACTACCCACAAGACAGTGCGGCCTTTGTTCAGGCCTTTGGCGACGCTGCTGGCGCACATTACGCTGACCAAGCCAGCAGACGGATGGCCAACCCTGGCATCGCCTGCTCGGCCGTGCATCCGTTGGCGGGTATCAACCTGCAACGCAGGCTAGAGTCCTTGGCTTACCAAGCGGGCGGCGGCGGTTACCAAGCTCCCGCGCAAATGGTGCAGGACTTGATGGCTGGCCAGGCATCCTCGGGCTTTGCTGACGTGCAACCGTCTTACCAGCCGGGGGTCACGCCCGCAGACCTGCAAAGCTGTTTGCCGCCTTATGTCGTCATGGCCTTGCGCGAAGCCTTGCCCCTGTTTGGACACAAGATAGCGGGGTTTGACAGACCGGATGCCGTGCTGACGGGGGTTGAAACCCGAACATCGTCGCCATTGCGCATGCCCCGTGGCGACGATTGGCAAAGCACCAACACGCAGGGGCTTTACCCTGGCGGCGAGGGCGCAGGCTATGCCGGTGGCATTTTGTCGGCGGCCATAGATGGCATCCAACTGGCCGAGGCCGTCGCTCATTCAAGCTGATGGTCACCTGATTGACATCCTTGTGATTTTTATACTCACCCGTTTAGCTCGCATCCTTCCATGTTTTCTCAAATTTTTTCGCTGCTGCTTGATCTGGTTGCCGGTATCCTCACGGGTGGTTTTCTGCTGCGTCTGTACATGCAGTACCTGCGTATCCCCTTGTCGGCACGGTTTGGCAACCCCTTGGGTCGGTTTGTACTGGCCCTGACCGACTGGCTGGTGCTGCCGTTGCGCAGGCTGTTCCCCTTTGTGGGCGGACTTGACACGGCCTGTCTGGTGGCCATCTATGCTCTGCAATGCTCGATGTTTGGACTTCTCTGGTTATTAGCCGGAGTCGGTGGGAGCTTTGCGTCAGTCTTGGTGCTGGCGGCTTTTGGCGTGATCCACACAGCGGTGACGGGCATGACCGGTATCGTGATCATTTACGCAGTTCTGTCCTGGGTACCTGGCCGAACCGTCATGACCGACCTGATGGACCGCTTGGTCACCCCACCTTTGACCCCCATCCGGCGTGTGCTGCCGTTGTTGGGGGGCATGGACTTATCGCCCTTGGTGCTGCTGGTACTTTTGCAGATCATCGCCATCGTGTTGGCCCACTTGCAGCCCACTGTGCTCATGGCACTGTAAAACGACCCTAGCCCCCCCTAGCCCCATCAGCCCCAGGGCATCATCAACCCCCACTCCAATTACCTGCGTCCCCTGCATGAACATCTCCTCTATCGATGACCCCGAAGACCGCCTGCACAGTTCATCTGAACGTTCCCGTGCCGCCTCGCGCAGCACCTGGATCAGCGTGGCCGTCAATCTGCTGCTGACCGTGGCCCAAATTGCCGCAGGGCTACTGACCAAGTCCCAGGGTTTGATCGCCGACGGCATTCATTCATTGTCTGACCTGATCGCCGACTTTGTGGTGCTGCTGGCCAATCACCACAGTCAAAAAGATGCCGATATGGACCACCCTTATGGTCATCAACGCTTTGAAACTGCTGCGTCGCTAGTGCTGGGGGTGCTGCTGTTGGCGGTTGGGGTGGGTATGTTGTGGTCGTCCATGACCAAGCTGCAAAGCCCCGACTTGATAGCCACTGTTCATGTGGGTGCCCTGTGGGTGGCCTGTGGTGCGCTTGTCGCCAAAGAACTCTTGTTTCGCTACATGCTGGCTGTTGCCAAGCGTGTCAAAAGCAGCATGTTGGTGGCCAACGCCTGGCACGCCCGATCAGATGCCGCATCGTCCCTGGTGGTGGGCGTGGGCATCATCGGCAATCTGGCCGGTTACCCTGTTCTTGACCCCATTGCTGCCGCCATCGTGGGTTTTATGGTCACCCGCATGGGCTGGAATTTTGGCTGGGATGCCCTGCATGACCTGATGGACAGAGGCCTTGATGTGGCCCAGACTCAGGCCATTTTGAAGACGCTGCAAGAGACCCCCGGTGTCAGCGGTGTGCATGACCTGCGCACCCGCAAAATGGGCGACATGATTTTGGTCGATGCCCACATTGAGGTCGATGCCACCTTGAACGTAGAACAAGGACACGACATCGCAGTGCTGGCCCGAGAGCGCGTCATGCAACACCACCATGTGCTCAATCTGATGACGCACGTTGACCCTTTTAAGCGCCCCGATCTTGACCACGCCAAGCCCAACCGGCCAGTGCTTTAGTCGCACACAATCTTGTGATGGCCTCTTCATCCCGCACTCCCCCCGCTGCCCCTATTGCCATGAACCCTGGCGCTGCTTCTGCCCTGACACCGATTGAGCTGCGCGCCAGTCTGTCGCTGGCAGCCATTTTTGGTCTGCGCATGTTGGGGCTTTTTTTGATTTTGCCGGTATTTGCCATCGAGGCAGCGCAATACCCAGGCGGACATAACCCCGCCCTGATCGGTCTGGCCATGGGGGTTTATGGTCTAACGCAGGCCGCGCTACAGTTTGTCTATGGCTGGGCCTCAGACCGGCTGGGGCGCAAACGCGTCATCGTGTTCGGTCTGCTGGTCTTTGCAGCCGGCAGTCTGGTGGCCATGCAAGCGACAGACTTGATGTGGCTTGTCATTGGCCGTGCCGTTCAGGGCGCGGGGGCCATATCGGCAGCAGTCACGGCGTTGCTGGCAGATATGACTCGTGACCAGGTTCGCACCAAGTCCATGGCCCTCATCGGTGCCAGCATCGGGCTGATGTTTGCACTGTCCCTGGTGGCCGCGCCGGTGCTGGCCGCCCATGTGGGACTGGTCGGTATTTTTGGCCTGACGGCTGTGCTGGCCATCTTGGGTGTTGCAGGCGTGCTGTGGTGGGTTCCCCCAGAGCCAACCGAGCATCGCCACCGGCCAACCGGCCCCTGGTCAGGCGCTTTGCATTCGGTTGCGCTGATGCGTTTGTACGTGGGGGTTTTTATCTTGCATGCCGTGCAATTGGCCATGTGGATGGCCGTTCCAGCCCTGCTTGAGCAAGCCGGTCTGGATCACGACCACCACTGGCAGGTTTATTTACCCGCTGTTCTGGGGTCTTTTGTGCTCATGGGTGCGAGTCTGTTTCACCTAGAAAAACGCGGCTACCTGCGGGCAGTGTTTTTGGTGTCCATTGGCCTGACCGCGCTGGTGCAGCTTGGACTGTGCCTCATGGCAATCTACCAACCCCATGTGGGCGGCCTGGCCGTCTTGTTGTTTGTGTTTTTTTATGGGTTTAACGTGCTGGAGGCCAGTCAACCCAGCATGGTGTCCAAAGTAGCCCCTGCCCCTGTTCGCGGTGCGGCCATGGGGGTCTACAACACTTTGCAGTCGCTGGGGCTTTTTGCCGGTGGCGTGATGGGCGGCTGGCTGGTTCAGCACGGTGGAGCTGCCGGATTGTTTGCGGTGTGCGGTGGCTTGATGCTGATATGGCTGGTGGTAGCCTGGCCCATGTACACCCCCCGCCCTACCCGCTTGATCACACCATCAACAAACTAAACTCAAAAAACCGGCCCGTCACCCGCAAACTCTGCACGGGCAAGCCCGCACCCACAGAAAACGCGGCGACATCGGTTTCTCTAAGTCCTAACCACCAACCACTCTCACAGGATCATTCATGGCCTCTGTCAATAAAGTCATTCTCGTCGGCAACCTGGGGCAAGACCCCGAAGTTAGAACCTTTCCCAATGGAGGCAGGGTGGCCAATGTCACCATCGCCACCACCGATCGCTGGAAAGACAAGCAAACCAATGAACAACGTGAGGCCACCGAGTGGCACAGGGTGGTGTTCAATGAACGCCTGGCTGACATCGTTGATCAGTACCTGCGCAAAGGTTCACAGGTCTATGTGGAGGGCAGCTTGCGCACCCGCAAATACACCGACAAAGACGGAATCGAACGCTACATCACCGAGATTCGCGCTGACCGGATGCAAATGCTGGGCAGCCGCCAGGGCATGGGCAGCCCTGAAGAAGAAGACGGCTACGGCAGTCCAGCCGGTCAGAGTTACCAGCGGCCCGCAGCCGCGCCGCGCTCTGTGCCGTCGCGCCCTGCAGCCCCGCCGCCCCAGGCCGCCCCTGCATCCAACGCGCCGGTGACAGCACCCCAGCCGGCCAGCAATTTTGACGACATGGATGACGATATTCCCTTCTAAAGAGTACGTTTTTCATAAAAGTTGATAAAAACAACGAGTGGGGATTTTTATTGACTTTCAAATTGGGGTTCAGATGACCAACCAACCCCAACAATTGCGCCCTGACTTGGCGCGGTTAAGCACTTTTTAAGATGGATCAATAGCATGAATAGATGTGCCTACAGAGGCGTTAAAAGCCTCTTGGCGGCCACTTTGCCTTCTGCGGGGGGGGGGGGGGGGTACACGGCCTGACGGTCGTGAGCCACAGGCCTGCAAATCGGCCTTGCTAGCGATGGCACTTTTCAAGATTCTGGGCAGTGGCATGAGCTGCTTTCACACCAAGTCGTTGCTGCTGAACTTTGGACTATCGCTCGACACCTATGCCCAGCCTATTTCCGTGCCTGACCTAACCGTCATGGTCGTTGCAGGCATCAGAACGCTCGTAGCGACACCCACCCTCTTTGGTCACAGCGATCTAAGCAACCTTGAAAGCGCGCGATGAAAACCGCCAGCAGCAAAACGACACAATCCAAAACGGCCTTGCCGCTTGCAGCGCTCTTTGTGGGTCTGTGCATCGCAGTGGTCGGCGGCCTGTGGAGCAAGTATCAAATCGATCACAACGAGGAGACTGCGCTTGATCTTACGGTTCATCGAGTGCATGACAACATCGTGGATCGGTTTTTCAAGGCTAACTACGGTTTGGCCGGTGCCATTGGCTTGTACACCACCAGCCAGCGGGTGTCGCGCAAAGAGTTTCAAGCTTACGTGACATCCCGTAATCTGCCCAAGGAATTTCAGGGTGTGCGGGGTTTCGGGTTCATCGAACACGTCAGTCGCGATGAATTAAATGCCTTTGTTGCCGCTGAGCGTGCCGACGACGCGCCGCAGTTCAGCGTCCATCAGTTGGAGGACAAGAGCTTGGCAGACCTCTATGTCATCAAGTTCATAGAGCCAGCCTCTGCCAATCCCAACGCAGATGGCCTGGATGTTGGCTCGGAACTGCGGCGACGCGCTGCCTTGCTGCGCGCCATCGACACGGGTGAGACCACCATGACGCAAGCGATCACCCTGGTGCAAGACAGTGGCAAAACACCAGGCATACTGCTCTATTTGCCCATCTATAAGACAGCAACCTTTCCCGTCACTGCGGATGAACGCCGAGCTGCGCTGCGTGGTCTGCTCTACACGCCTATCGTACTTTCAGAACTACTTGATGCCATCCCTGACTTTGTCAGCAAGCAAATCGATTTTGAACTCTTCGAAAGCAGCGCGACTGGCTCCAATGAAACGATTTATTACGATGCTGACAATCACTTGGCCAAACCTGTCTCCGGGCGGGGTGCAAAGCGCACTGTCAGCCAATCACTACCACTGTTCGGTCAAACCCTGACATTGCGCGTCAGCAGTTTGCCTGCTTTTGAGGCCAGGTTTGACCGCACGGCATCTTGGTTCATCTTTGTCACGTTGGCACTGCTCAGCGCCTTGACTGCCCTGTTGTTGCGCCTGCAAGCCAGTGGCCTGCAACGATCAGAATTGCGAGCCATGCAAATAACAGAAAAGTTGCGTCAGGATCAGGCGCGTTGGCACGACTTCAGCGCTGGCGCGTCGGACTGGTTCTGGGAAACCGATGCAGAGCATTTCTTTCGCTTTGTCTCTGAAAACATCGATTTGTTTTACGGCCTTCCCGCCACTCGGTTGGTGGGTAAAAATCTCAAGGTATTGCTGCAAGCCGACACGTTCAATTCGCCAGATCTGGTCACTGAGCAACTGCTAACCCTCGAAAGCCACTTGCCACTCAAGCGCTTTGAGTACCATGTCAGCGTAGCCGATGGGGCGATTCAATGGATCGTGTTGTCGGCCACGCCGCAGTTCGATGCCGATGGCCGCTTTTGCGGCTACCGTGGCAACGGCAGTGACATTACCGAGCGAAAGCAGGTAGAACTTAACCTGTTCAGAGAGAGCGAAAAAAACAAGGCGCTGTTGCGACATGCCAGCGATGGCATCGGCATCGCGGATGGGAATGCCAACCTCGTTGAGGCAAGTGACTCGTTTTGCACCATGCTGGGTTACACGCGTGACGAGATGATCGGAATGAATGTGATCCATTGGGACTGCGGGTTCAACAGTCAAGATGAACTCATGGCGGTTTTCAGGCGGCATTTTCAGAGCCAGGAACGTACACTGTTCCAGACACGTCACCGTCGCAAGGATGGAAGTATTTACGATGTTGAGATCAGTGGACAACCCATCGAGCTTGATGGCAATCGCTTGGCGTTCTACTGCTGTCGCGACATTACCGATCGCATTCAATCGCAAAATTTACTCAAGGAACAGTACAAGGCGCTTAAGCTCAGTGAAGCACAGATGGCAACATCGCAGCGGATCGGTGGCACTGGGTCGTTTGTCTATGACTTCAAAACCGACATCGTTCACGCATCAAACCAAATGCTGCGCATATTTGGGTTTTCAACCGACAACCCTGATTATCCTCTGGATGACTTTCTAGCTTTTGTACCTCAGCACCGTGATCTGGTTCGCCAGACTTTGGCTGGCAAGTTTGGTTTTCCAACCGACATTGTGGATTACCCTTTGGATGACTTGTTGGCTAGTATTCCTGAACATGATCCGGTTTATAAAACTTTGACTGATTTGATCTGCCAGAGCCGAGAGTATGACGCTGAGTTCACCCTACAGCCCACTGGCAGGGAGCCAGCCATGGTCGTCCACGCCATCGGCAAGATTGAACGGGATAGTCAGGGAACCCCCATCAAGATTTTTGGTTTTATTCAGGACATCACGGAACGTAAGTCTATAGAGGTCAAATTAGCCAAATTACTGGCAGATCAAGATGCCATATTGAATAGCGAGGTTGTCGGCTTCATCATCATGTCTCAACGTGTGGTGCAATGGGCGAACAACGCTATGGGCAAAATGCTCGGCTACGAATGCCATGAATTGACACACAAAGCTTCCCGTATCTTCTATCAGGATGATGCAGCCTATGAAGCCTTTGGTCGGTATGCTTACGCTGAAATCAATGCTGGACGGATTTACCATGCGCAGCTTCAGTGGTATCACAAAAATGGTTCTATGAAATGGTTTGACGCTTCAGGAAAGCGTTTGAACTCAGACGATGAAGCATCGATCTGGGCCTTTGTGGATATATCGCCATTGAAACTCACTGAGGCCGAACTGAAGCAGGCTAGGATAGTTGCCGATGCTGCCAACGTCGCCAAAAGCCAATTTCTGACCATGATGTCGCATGAGATTCGCACACCCATGAATGGCATTTTAGGCATGGCGCAACTGCTGTTGATGCCCAAGCTGACAGACGACGAGCGTCTTCTGTATGCAAGAACCGTTTTATCGTCTGGACAGACCCTGTTGGCGCTGCTCAACGACATTCTTGACCTGTCAAAAATTGAGGCAGGGAAATTTCAGTTGGACAGCATCGTTTTTGAACCCAATGCGATTCTCATAGAAACATACATGCTGTTTTCTGGCACGGCGCATACCAAGGGTCTGCAACTCGAATACCAATGGAAAGGCTTGCAGGGCAGTCGCTACGTGTCCGACGCAACCCGTATTCGTCAGATGCTCTTGAACCTCGTGGGTAACGCCATCAAATTCACCAAGAAGGGTTGCGTTCGTATGGAAGCTGCCCTGATGGAACACGATGCTGAGTCAGTCATGCTTGAGTTTTCAGTCAGAGATACCGGCATGGGCATACCGCCCGACCAAATTGATTTGCTCTTTAAGCCGTTTTCGCAGACCGACAGTTCCATTGCGCGTACGTTTGGCGGCACGGGGCTGGGCTTGTCCATTGTGCGCCAGTTGGCCAAAATGATGGGCGGCGATGTGGGGGTCGAAAGCGTTGCTGGCCAAGGCACCAGATTTTGGTTCAGGCTGCGAGCCAAACACGTCGCAGACGGTGAAGAATGCCGCAGTTCTGAACGAACTGCCAACGCCGCAAGCCTGCCTGCCACGTTGTCAGGGCGTGTG
Organism: uncultured beta proteobacterium; assembly: GCA_903822205.1. Classification (GTDB taxonomy): domain Bacteria; phylum Pseudomonadota; class Gammaproteobacteria; order Burkholderiales; family Burkholderiaceae_C; genus Rhodoferax. Next base: position 31,178 of record CAIJOK010000120.1, read on the forward strand.
TTGGTCGTTGAGGACAACGTCGTCAACCGCATGGTGATTGAGTCCATGCTGACAAAACTGGGTGTCAGTGTGACGCTGGCCTTTGACGGCCAGCAAGCCCTGGATGCCCTGACCCAATGGGATTGTCCAGACCCAGACCTGATTCTGATGGATTTGAATATGCCTGTCATGAATGGCGATGATGCGACAGAACGGATACGCCAGTGGGAACATGACAACAACCGACCACACTTGCCCATCATTGCCTTGACAGCCGATGCGTATGAAGAAGACCGCCAGCATTGCCTGGCTGTCGGGATGGACGACTTTCTGACCAAGCCCATCATGTTGGATGCACTGCAATCGGCTTTATGCAAGTGGCTACCGAAGACCCACTTTGCAGAATTGGGGTCAGATTGAAGGCAACTGAGTCAACATCATGCAAGCGAACGGCCGCTTACATTGTGTGAACACCTTTTGTAACCGTTTAGACCCCCATGCCAAATGCAGTCACTCCAGTGGTGGCAAACAACAGTCGTCATTCCCGCGAAGGCGGGAATCCAGTGTGTTTTGGTCTTCATGGATACAAAAAGGCAGTCTGGATTCCCGCCTTCGCGGGAATGACGGTGAGGGGGTCTAAACGGTTACGATTTTTTTAAGTTGTTGAATCTAATATGAAAATAATTCACTCACTCACCCATGTTGAAGGAAATGTCCCAATTACCCTTTTGACTCCCCCACCACGTTCATGCACACATGGCTTCCAAACCTGAGGGTACGGCATGAGCATGGGTGGCAAGCGCTGGCACGTCATTGCTGAGTCCAACTTTCCCTGGGAACGTGAGGCACTGGAATGGCTACGCAGCCAACTGCCTGACCGTGATCCTTGGAATGTCTGGACCAACTTTGAATTCATTGACGACGAAGGCAAGATCAGCTTGGTTGACGCACTGGTTTTGTCACCTGCTGGTCTGTTTCTGGTCGAGATCAAAAGCCGCCCCGGCACAGTGGATGGTGATGCGCATACCTGGACTTGGACAACAGACGGGCGTGAAACCACCTGCGACAACCCGCTGATCCTTGCCAACCGCAAATCCAAGCGTCTGGCCAGTCTGCTGCGTCGCCAACCCGCTATTTTCAAAGCCAAGATACGGCTTCCCTTTGTTGAACCAGCGATTTTTCTGTCCTCCACAACGCTCAAAAATCGCTTGCAGGGCAATGCCAAAACGTCAACTTTTTTGCGCGGGCAACCCTGCTCCTTGAGCGACGACGGCATCGTCGCGGCCCTTGTCAATGGTGTCAATGGCATCAACGGCATCCATGCCAACTCAGCGCACCCGATCGACGGTCAACAGACACGTGCCATTGCACGCGGCCTGGCTGAAGCAGGCATTCGTCCATCCAATAAACACCGTCAGGTTGGCGACTACAAACTGATCAAACTCATTGCTGAAGGTGAAGGATTTCAGGACTGGCAAAGCCAGCACGTCAGCATTGAAAGTGTCCAGCGTCGCGTCCGTATCTACACCGTGGCCAACGCATCTAGCCCCGAGGTTCGCGCCAGTCGCGTCCGTCAGGCCCGGCGGGAATTTGAAGTTTTAGAGGGCATCAGCCACCCCGGCATTCTCAAGGTTAACGACTACAAAGAGACCGACATGGGCCCGGCTCTGGTGTTTGACCATGACCCCAAGGCGCAGCGGCTTGACCACCTGCTGACGGATCGCGGTGCCCGGCTCACCGTTGACCAGCGTTTGCAGTTGGTTCGTGACATCGCCGAGACATTGAAATACGCCCACGGCAAGCATCTTTATCACCGTGCCTTGGGTCCCCAAAGCATCATGGTCTGTGGCACTGAAGGCACAGCGCTGTCACCTCGAATCATGAACTGGCAAACCGCCTCACGCGCTGCTGCCAACCTGAACACCGTGCATCGCACCACTGGCACACGGCATGTAGAAGACTATGTTGAAGACCCTGGCTTGGTCTATCTGGCACCTGAGACCACCCGCGCCGACTCGACGCATGGACCCAGTCTGGACGTTTTTTCACTGGGTGCGATTGCTTACCACGTGTTTTCTGGACAGCCACCCGCTGGCTCGGTACTGGAGTTAACCGAGAAGCTGCGCATAGGCCAAGGTCTGTGCTTATCGGATGTGATGGATGGCTGCGGCAGGTACCTGCAAGCGCTGATCCAGTTTGCCACAAGCCCGGATGTCATGGCGCGTTATGACGTGGTGCAAGGGTTTTTGGACGATTTGGTCAAGGTCGAAGACGAACTCACATCACCAGACCCAGAGTCCACCGTGGACCCCAGCATCGCGGTTCAAGGTGACCACCTCGAAGGTGGCTTTACCGTGGTCAAACGCATGGGCCGAGGCTCGTCCAGCGATGTCTTGCTGGTGCGTGAGGGAGATTCCTCTGATGAATGGATTCTCAAGGTGGCCAGTGATGTGGCGCACAACGAGCGTTTGGTGGCCGAAGGTGATGTGCTTGCCAATTTGCACCACCAAAACATCGTTGCATACAAACGCATCCTGCAAGTGGCGGGCCGCACAGCGATCTTGATGCGCAGCGCAGGTCCCAAGACCCTCGCACAAAAGATCAAGGAAGATGGCCGACTGTCGCTTGACCTGCTACAGCGCTTTGGTGAAGAGTTGATTGAAGTCGTCAATCACCTGGAAGACAACGGTGTCACCCACCGCGACCTCAAGCCTGAAAACATTGGCATCCGCGAGGGCAACTCCAGAAAATTGCAGTTGGTACTGTTTGATTTTTCGCTGTGCAAAACGCCCACTGACAACATCACCGCAGGCACCCACCCCTACCTTGATCCATTCCTAAGTCTTCGCAAGCCGCCTCGCTGGGACCTGTATGCCGAGCGCTTTGCACTGGCTGTCACCTTGTATGAAATGGCAGTGGGAAAGCCTCCTGTCTGGGGAGATGGGCAAACCTCGCCCGCTATGCAAGACGTTGAGGCCACCATCGCCAGTGACGTGTTCGACCCGGTGACCCGCGAAGGTTTGACAGCGTTTTTCAGCAAGGGGCTGAGCCGGAATTACAAAGACCGCTTTGACAACGCTGATGACATGCTGCGAGCCTGGCGAGCAATTTTTGCAGCCCGTCAGACCGTGTACCCGGCCCAGGCTCAAGCTCAAGCGCAAGCTGCCATCGCGCTGACAGCCTCTCCCAGCACGACCATGGCCGAACTGGGCTACACCCTGGAGGCTCAGGACGTGTTGGAACGCATGGGTGTCCACAACGCCAAAGAACTTCTGGCCGTGGATCGTGTCCGTTTTCGCTACCTGCGTGGTGTCGGCGACAAAATTCGCAAGGAAATCAGGCTCACAGCCAAAGAACTTGCCCGGCAGCGCCCTGACCTCACGCAAGGTCGCACCACGCTGTATGACTCAGACGACGATACAACGGCAGACGGTGCCATCAGCGTTAACGAGCTTGCTGCCCAACTACTACCGCGTCGACCTGCCGGTGATGACCGCCCTGAAGAAGCCGCATTGGCCTATTACCTTGGGATCGACACGGGTCAAGATGACGCTGCGAAGCCCGCTGACCCCCCTACCTCCTTGATATCCCCTGACTGTTGGCCCAGTTTGGGTGATACATCCGTTGCGACAGGCTTGGATCGCGCGACATTGACCACGGCTTTGATCAAGGCCCGTGAGCGCTGGCTGAAAAACCCTGCCTTCACCCAAATTCGCCTTCAACTTGAAACGCTGATCAAAAGCCAAGGTCAGGTCATGACGACGAACGAAGCGGCCTTGGCTTTGCTGGCTCTGCGTGGTTGTGCAGTTCAAGACGATGCCGAACGCCTGCAACTGGCCAGCGCCGTCTTGCGGGCCGCGCTGGAGGCCGAATCTCACCTGGATCAACCTCGCTTTGAATGCTTTGACCATCAGCCATCCCCCCTGATCGCAACGAGTTCAGCCTGGGCTGACTATGCCCGCCAACTCGGTAACGTAGCAGATGCCTGTGCTTTGGCCCAACCTCTGCTGCCGCCCAGTCGTGTGCTGGAAGCGCTTGAAGCTGTGCGGCCTGCGGGCCTGCCTGCAAGTGGGCAAGGCCAAGATGGAAGCTGCGGCCCTATCGCCAGCGCCCGTTTACTGCGGTTGGCAACATCAGCCTCTCGCAAGGCGGCGCTTTCCAGCCGACAAGAAATCTACAGCCAAGGCATGCCCGCCTTGCAGGCGCTCAGGCAGTCTCTGGGAGCATTGGTCGGTGCGCCTGTACTGGGCATTCGTGAGCTGCAAATGCGCGTTCGGGGTCGCTATCCAGATGCCACGCCCCTGCCTGGTCGCCCAGAGTTGGATCGAATGCTTGAAGAAGTGGGTGCTCCACTGCAATGGAGCGACACCGCTGCACAGGGTGCTGGGGCATACACATGTGCATCATTGGCCAACGGCCCCACGGCAGGAACAACGAGCCTGTTTTCTCGTCAGTCAACTGACCCGGGCGGTGCTGTCCATGGTGGTGATGTGGGTTCCGATGCAGCGTCATTGGTTACAGAAGCAGTCAATGCTGAGGACCGTTTGCAACGCAATATCCAGACGGGTGGCCTGCTGGTGATCACGGTCGAACCCCGGCAGGCCCGCCATGCACAGGCCGAGTTGCTGCGCCGCTTTGGCACTGAATCGGGACTGCCCCTGCAAGGTGTGAGTTTTGATGCACTGCTGATCAAAGCCCTGCGAGAACAAGCCACCGCTGCCAAAGTCAATTGGAACAAAGTGCTCAGCGCCGATGCAGCGGAGCCTGGCAGCCGTGACTGGGCTAACCTACAGCGTCTTGTGCAGCGCACGATGACGAATCTGTTACCCCAATTGCTGACCCATACCCACCCGATATTGCTGACCAACGTTGGTTTGCTGGCGCGCTACGGGTTGATGTCGTTGGTCACTGACATTGAATCTGTCGCAGGCCGTCCCGGCAATACGCCGTCCATCTGGATGCTGCTGGCTTCTCACAAGCAGGGGTTACCTTTCATTGATGCCACGCCAGTGCCATTGGTTAACAGTACGCTGGCGTTTGGCTTGCCAGAGGCGTGGATTGAGAACAAACACCGTGCAGGGTTTGTGGCTTGAGTTACCCGTGCAAACAGCCTCTAACGCCCGTCCAGTCAGGGGTGAACTGTCCTATATTTTGCAGCTTGCAAAATAGTGCGCAGTGCTTGATTGACTGCTTCGCTGTTGGGAAATGCACAAGCCAGCTCTGGCTCCAGCACCACAATGTTGGAAGAGGCCGCAGCACGCGCTGCATATTTGCCACGCACAAAGCCGCTTGGAAAATCTGATCGCTTGTATTCATCACGCAGCGTGTCAATGTCAGATTTAGCCTTCTTCATAGATTTTCCTTTCTGGTTTTGTGCCTCGGCGGGCACTGATGATGCGGATGTCATCACCCTCATCCGTGTGTGACACCGCTATAAAGTTTCCCTGCTTTGAAACTCCGAAAGTGAGCCAGCGCTCCTCGCCCTGCGAATGGTCTGGATCAGCACCCGTGATAGATAGCGCATCAAGAAAAACGGTGCTGGCCTCCTCGAAGCTAACCCCGTGTTTTTTGAGGTTACTTGCCGCTTTGCGAAGGTTCCAGACGAAGTTCATTGCCGTGAGTGTAAATATCTGTCGCATGGCTCCCTCCAACGTACCAGGACTTACGCCAATTGGCCTCTAACGCACGTCCATCAAGCGTTTGTAGCTATAAATAATATAGCTAACGATGAACCAACGATGAACCAACAATGACTGCCTGCCTGAATGACCTTGATGGTTATATAAAAGGCTATAGAAAACTATAATCAACCATAAACCAACCTTTCACAATCCCTGATGAACCATTTTTTTCACCGAACCCAGCTTGCCGCCGATATGGCCGACAAAATTTTGCACACGGCACCTGGCTCGGCCTCCAGCTCAGGGCTGTTTCTGGCGGCACCCAGGCGCACGGGCAAATCCACGTTTTTACGAGAAGACCTGCGCCCTGCACTGCAAGCCCAGGGCGCTTTGGTGCTGTATGCCGACCTGTGGGCCAACCGCAAGGCTGACCCAGCAGAGATCATCATTGCCGCTGTGCGAACCGAATTGGCCCAACACGAAGGCGTGGTCGCACGGCTGGCGCGGTCGTCGGGTATGGACAAGGTCAACGTGGGCGGTGTCTCTTTTTCATTGGATCGCATTGGGTTGGCAGGTGGCGATGTGTCTCTTTCCAGTGCGCTGGTGGCCTTGTCGGATGAGACAAAAAAGAC